>QZKB01000012.1 GCA_003599415.1 Ignavibacteriales bacterium
ATCTGTGAAAATGTTAATAAGAGCTTTGGAAGAAGACTTGTATTCAAAAATATAAATCTTCTTTATAAAGATTCCGGTGTTTATGGAATTTCAGGCAGAAATGGTTCAGGTAAATCAACTCTTGTAAAAATTATTGCAGGTTTAATCGCTCCTTCCAAAGGGAGGATAACTCATTCCAAACAAGACAAAAAGATTGAATCGGAAGAACTTCATAATCATATTGGATTTGTTTCTCCTTACCTCGTTTTGTATGATGAGTTTACAGCCGAAGAAAACCTGAGTTACTTTGCTAAAATAAGAGGGACGGATTACAATAAAGAAAAAGTTGATTCTCTGCTAAATGAGTTCCTTTTATACGACAGGCGGAATGACCTTGTAAAAGGATATTCATCCGGAATGAAACAACGCCTTAAGTTTATTTTTGCGTTAATGCATTCACCTGATTTATTAATTCTTGATGAGCCGACTTCTAATCTTGATTCAACCGGAAAGGATTCTGTTTATAAAATAATTGAGAATGAATCAGCATCATCTATAATTGTTGTTGCATCTAATGAAGAGAATGATTTAGATCTTTGCAAAGAAAGAATTCAGCTTGAGCAATTCAAATAGGGAAGATGGTGAAAAAGGCGAAGGCTAAGGCTGAGAGGAAGGATGCTGGATTCTGGATACTGCTCGCCTCGCTTCGCTCGTCGAAGCAGGGATTCTGGATTTTGATTATCGTTGGAAATTGCGAATTGGAAATTGGTTATTGTAAGTTTTAAATTCCATTTGTTATTCGGTAGTAATTCAGTTGTAACTCGATGGTAATTCAATTGTAACTCAGTTGTAATTTGATGATTAATGTTTAGGCTTAAGCTCAACCACATCCACGGACAATTTCTGATTACTAATTGCCAATTCCCGGTGGATGTTTGTCGTAGTAAATGAACAATAATAAATATTCAGTAATCACTTAAATGAAATCATACGCACTATTTAAAAAAGATTTTCATTCGGAGTTAAGAACCCGCTACGCAATTAATGCATTGGCTATGTTCATTCTTGTGACCATCAGTGTAATACTATTTTCAATCGGCCAGGAAAAAATTTCCGAACATCTTTCCGGAGGATTATTGTGGGTAGTAATTTTCTTTTCGGCAATGTCCGGCTTATCTAGAGCATTTGTTTCTGAAGAAGAAAGAGGAACAACATTAACATTGCATTTAATTGCTTCACCCAATACGGTTTTTAGTGGCAAGCTGATATTCAACCTCATTCTTGTCTTTGCAATGAACATCGTAATTACTTTCCTCTATTCATTATTGTTCGACTCATTTATTTTAAGAAACTTTCCGCTTTTCCTTGTAGCATTTGTGCTTGGTAATATTGGAATTGCAGCCGCCTCAACAATTATTGCGGCTATTATAGCAAAAACCGGATCAAAAGGAACTTTATACCCGGTTTTGTCATTTCCAATATTACTACCGTTAATTTTAATATTGCTTGAACTAACTAAGTTCTCAATTGACGGAGAAACTTTTAATAACTCAACGGTTGAATTGGCTGTATTACTTTGCTACGATGTTATTATACTTACCGCCTCGTATTTGTTGTTCGATTTTATATGGAAAGATTAGTATTTTGTAACTGAAACCCGGAACAAATTATGTTGTGGAAAATCTTTTTATTCGCTTTAATGACATTTGTAATTGTCGCAGGAATTTCATTCCCGATAGTTGAAACTCCAACTGCGTGGTATCAATTTCCTGTAATTCCCGGTCTTGAAGAAAAGGCTAAAATAATTTTCTTCCATGTACCAACTGCCTGGCTTACAGTGATCGCATTTTTTATGGCGCTCATTTACAGTATCAGGTACTTAAAGAAAAAGAATCCCGATGAAGATGCAAAGGCTTACGCAGCCGCGCAAATAGGAATGATATTTTGTGTGCTTGCAACAATTACGGGATCAATCTGGGCTAAGTTTAGCTGGGGCTCATTCTGGCACTGGGACCCGCGCGAAACAAGCATATTTATTCTGCTCTTAATTTACGGGGCATTCTTTGCGCTTCGTTCTGCAGTTGAACAGGAAGATAAAAGAGCAACACTTTCATCGGTTTATTTAATAATATCATTTTTAACTGTGCCGTTCTTCATATTTATAATGCCCAGAATAATGACCGGTCTGCATCCTGGTTCTGCTGATGACACAAACTCCGGTCCGGTTGTAGATTTTAAGATGAATGCCAATATGATGCTGGTCTTCTATTTATCGCTTGCGGCATTTACAATTCTTTACTTCTGGATGTGGAAGCTGAATTACAAATCAATTATACTTAATGAGAAGGCAAAACTGATTGAAGAATAATCCGGTTCCGGATTTGATTTCGTTTTTAATCTGAAATAATTTAAAATAATAGATGGAGCAATAGTGGACGGACTTTTTGGATTCTTAGAGAAGAACTCAATTTATATAGTTCTTTTTATTGTCCTTGTGGTTTGGGCCGGCATTTTTATATTTTTACTTAACCTTGATAAGCGGTTAAAACAAGTTGAAAAGAACGTTAAAGGAGAAAAATCTTAAATGAAAAATAAATACATTTTCGGTGGGGCAATTATAGTTGTCTTTCTTGGCCTTATGATTTATTTGTTTACTCAGACGAATATTGATTACGAAAGTAATTTCGATAATGTTCAGGCAAAAGGAAAAACAGTTAAAGCTACCGGAAGCTGGGTAAAGGAAAGAAATTATAATATAGATTATTCAAACAATACTTTTACCTTTTACATGAAAGATACAAATGGCAAGGAAATGAAGGTGATCTACAATGGTACTATGCCAAACAATTTCGAGAATGCAACAAGCGTTGTAGTAACCGGCAAATACAAAAATGGCTGTTTCCATGCCTCGGATGTTTTAACCAAATGTCCATCCAAATACGAGGGCAAGCCGCAGATAAAAACCAGCAGCTTATAATTTTTAACCGGAGGAATTTATGATTGGTAGTATAATACTTACCATTGCGCTAATTGCAAGCGCAGTGGCAATGATTATGTATTATCTTTCTTTTAAAGGATACAGTAACACAATTAATATTGCAAGAATAAGTTACCATACTACTGTTGTTTTTGTTATTGCCGCCGCTTTCCTTTTGATGCAGGCAATCTTAACACACCAGTTTCAATATAAATATGTTTACGAATACAGTGGTAAAGGTTTACCGCTCGGATTACTTATTTCGACTTTTTATGCCGGGCAGGAAGGAAGTTTTTTCCTTTGGGCATTCTTTACTGCAATTATCGGTGTTATACTTCAGCAGTACTCGTCTAAACGGGGCGATCTTGAACCACGTGTTATGGCAGTTTATACTCTTGCCACAACATTTTTGCTTTTAATGATTTCACCTTTATTAAAAAATCCTTTTGCTTATATCTGGCTTGAAGATAATTTCATTACCGTAAAGAATATTAATCCGTCATTCCTTGGAATGCCGTTTATGCAGAACTTTATATTCTCCGATAATACAAACGGCCAGAATTTTGTTAAGATGGGTCCGCAGTTATATTCTCAGCTTGCAAATAGCGGAATAGCCATTAAAGATTTCATCATTCAGGGTAAAGGTTTAAATCCTTTGCTTCAGAATTTCTGGATGCAGATTCATCCGCCTATGTTGTTTGTCGGGTTTGCAATGTCAACCGTTCCGTTTGCATTTGCATTAGCTGCATTAATGAAAAACGATTACAAAGAATGGGTTAAGCAATCGCTTCCTTGGGTTTTATCTGGCGCTATGATTTTAGGTTTTGCAATTATGCTTGGCGGTTACTGGGCGTATGGTGTTTTAGGCTGGGGCGGCTACTGGGGCTGGGACCCGGTTGAAAATTCAAGTCTAGTTCCATGGCTTATCGGCGTTGCATCAATTCATACTTTGCTTGTACAAAGAAGAAGCATTAATAAAGATGGTAATGGAATTGGTGAATTTGCTAAAACAAATTTAATCCTGTGCATTCTTACTTATGTACTTGTTTTATACAGCACGTTTTTAACAAGAAGCGGAATTCTCGGCGATGCATCAGTACATTCATTCACAGATCCCGGTTATAGTGTTTACCTGTTCCTTGTAATTTTTATTGGAACATTTACTTTATTGGGATTCGGATTGCTCATTTACAGGTGGAAATTTTTATCAAAGCAAACAGAACAGTACAAAAATCTTTTAAATAGAGAACTTGCATTGTTTACCGGGGCAGTAACAATAATTGCCTCAGCGCTTATAGTTCTTGTCGGTACTTCAACTCCAATTTTTGGTACATCTGTAGAAATAAAATTCTATAGTGAATTGAATCTTCCTATTGCAATAATTATCGGGCTGCTGAACGGATTGAGCCTTCTGCTTAAATGGAAATTTACAGACAGCAAAGAGATATTCAGGAAATCTGTTTTTGCTGTAAGCGCTTCAGTCGTTTTATCGGCTTTGGTTGTTATTGTGGGCGGAGTTTCTGATTTGATGATGATTCTTTTAACATTATCATCATCATTTGCTTTGTTTGTTAACCTTGAAATTGTATATAAGATTATCCGTGGAAATCCTAAAATGATGGGCGCCTATATAGCTCATATCGGAATTGCGGTTTTTCTTCTTGGGGTTGTAGGATCAGGACATTTTTCAAACCAGGTTGCTGTTCAGCTTCCAAAAGGTGAAACAAAAGAAGTGCTTGGTTATTCACTTACATTTACCGGTTATGAGCCATATGATAACGGTGCAAAATATAAATTCAATGTTGAAGTTAAAAAAGGAAATTCTTCAGCAGTAGTTTCACCGGTTATGTTTGTTTCTGACTTTAATAACAGTCTTATGCGTGAACCTGATATCTGGCAGATGTTGACTAAGGATTTTTATATTGCTCCTTCAAGTTATGATGATGGAACCCAGTCTAAAGGCAACCAGGTAGCTTTGGAAAAAGGGTATTCAACTACTTTTGAAAATACAAAAATTACCTTCACCGGTTTTAATTTTCCTAAAGATGCAATGAACACAATGATGGGCGGCGGCGATTTCCAGATTGGCGCTAAATTAACAGTTGAGTTCAATGGGCAATTAAAAGAAGTTGAACCTTTGATGAAAAATGTTAAAGGTAAACGTAATTTTATTCCTGTAGAAATTAAGGAAGCAAATTTGAAAATTGAAATTGCCCAGCTTGATGCTTCGGGCAAGGTTAATTTGATTTTAACAAAGCTTAATGGAGAACAGGTAACCTCTGCTCCTAAAGAAATTCTTGCAGTTGAAGCAAGCGTTAAGCCGTTTATAAATTTAGTCTGGCTGGGTGTACTGCTTACAGTTGCAGGTTTCTTTGTTTCGGTTGTAAGAAGAACAAAGGAATCAAATAAATAGAATATTTGTATTAGGGACGAGATTTATCTCGTCCTTAATTAAACACACTCATTTTCCTAAAAAATCTTTCCTACTTTTTTCATGCAATTTTTCTATCTTATTCCCCGCATTGATTTTTATTCTGCAAAAAAGCTAAAGGTTTGAAATGAACAAATTTTACATTTCCACTTTAATCCTGTTTCTCTTTTTTTACAATCCCTATTTCGCACAGGATAGTACTATCGTTGGTCCCGGTGTTGTTTACTATCATGATGAAATTATTGAAGGTGGTCCCTGGAATTTTGATATTCTTAAAATTGATCTCACAAATCCTTTCCTTCATATTGAATCTGTTAAAGCAAATGATAACCTGTTTTCATTTGAAAGAATGTCTTCTGCATCTAAACGGTATGACAAAGAAGGACATAAAGTTATCGGCGCAATCAACGGTGATTTTTACAATACTTCCACAGGTGAACCGACAAACATTCAGATTGTAAACGGCCAGGTTATTTATAAACCGATTGATCGCGTAGTGTTTGCTTTAGATGAGTTTAATAATCCTTTGATTGATATTTTTAATTACAGTGCTCAATTAATTCTTGATGACAATTCATATAGTATCCCTAACCTTAACCAGACATTCAGCAGCTCAAGCCTGAATTTATTCAATTCATTTTATGGAAGTGTTTCCAGAACTCCTTCAGGTACAAAGGAAATTACTTTTCAACCAATTAATAACTGGATGATAAATGATACGATGATGTGCATCGTTACAAAAAGTGATTCAACTGGAAATACATCTTTGCCAAAAGGATTTTCAGTTATTTCCGGCAACAAAACAATTGCTCCATATTTAGGGAGTGTTCAGGTTGGTGATACGATTAAATTACTGGTTAAAGTAAATCCATCCGTTACAAAATTAACCCAAGCAGTTGGTGGTAATGTAAGATTGGTAACCAACGGGGTAGTTAATAATGATAACGGCGACAGGCATCCGCGAACTGCAGTCGGATTCTCACAGGATTCGCTTACACTTTACTTTGTTACAGTAGATGGAAGACAGGCCGGCTGGTCAGTGGGAATGTCATACTATGAACTCGGATCATATATGAAAAACAAATGGAATGTTTATCAGGGGATTAATCTTGACGGAGGTGGCTCGACTACTATTGTTGTAAGAGGTGAGGTAAAAAACAGGCCTTCCGACAGCGGTGGAGAACGTTCTGTTGCAAACGGATTGCTGCTTATAAGTTCTGCACCAACAGGCCCTCTTGCTCATGTTTTAATTTCGCCAAGGAATCTTTATTTGATCAAAGGCGGTTCTGCTAAATTCTCTGCAAAAGCTTATGATGAGTATTATAATCCTCTCACAATTTCAGGAACCCTAAACTGGGGTTGTGATTCCAAACTTGGAACGATTGATGCCACAGGTAATTTAACTACGACCGCAGTTTCAGAGAATGGATATGTGTATGTTCAATTAGATACAATTAAAGATTCTGTTCTTGTGCTTATCTCTTCCGTTACTAAAATTGATTTGACTCCTGACCCTGTTGTTTTGCAGGTTGGACAAACACAGCAGATGACTGCAAAAGCATATGATGCTTATGGAAATGTAGTTCAGATTTCTACTAATGGTTATGCCTGGAGTGTAGAAGGGAATGTCGGTTCAATTAATACCACAGGATTGTTTACTGCGGAAAATACCGGTGAGGGAAAAATAATTGTTAAGTATGAAGACGCCTCGGATACAGTTGAAGTTAAGATTGGCGTTGAACAATATTTTATTCTTGATGATTATTCCGGCGGACGAACTTATACTTTAAGCGGAACGAAAATAGATTTGACTGCCTGCGCTTTTACAATTGATCACTCTAAATATGTTTCAATCCCATCTTCAGGCAGACTGGATTATTCGTTAACAACAGGCGGAACAAGCACTTTAAATATGACAAGCGATATCCCGATTTCCGGTACACCGGAAGCAATCGGTGTTAATGTTTACGGAGACGGGAAAGGCCATTGGCTTAGATGTGAACTAAAAGACAAAAACAATAATAAATTTTTACTTGATCTTACTCCCGCTACGCCGGGGATTGATTGGACAAACGAATGGAAATATCTTGAGGTGGAATTGGCCAATGCAATTGCAAGCTGGGCTAATCCAAGTGCAGTTTTAACATTTCCAATTTCAATAACTAAAATCTATCTTGCAGAAACCAGCGATACGAAAAAAGACCAGGGCAGTATTTATTTTGATGATCTGAAAGTACACTTTATTGCAACCGATGTAGAAAATGAACAGGGTAAAATTGTGCCGGATAAATATGATCTTAAACAGAATTACCCCAATCCTTTTAATCCGAATACTTTAATTGAATATTCTGTAGCAAAGACTTCTAATATAGAGTTATCTGTATATAATGTCCTGGGTGAAAAACTTGATATGCTGATTAATAAAGAACATTCCCCCGGAAATTATAAGATTGAATGGAATGCCGGCAAATATTCTTCCGGAATTTATATTTGTAAATTATCCGCCGGAGATATTTCTTTATCAAGGAAGATGCAGTTGATAAAGTAAAACTATATTTATTTTAACACGGCCCTGGGATTTATCCCAGGGTTCGTTTTATTGAAACTCATTTTTTCGCCTTGATTTTCAAAATATATTTCTCAATTTTTTGAACAGAAAATATCCTTGAATATCATATGAAGATAGATTCAAGAAAAATTAAAATCTTTGTTGTTAGTATTTGTGTTTTGTTTATTATAATTGATATGTTGGCGACAATTTCGACGCCTTATGAATTGCTAAGGATAATTTTTTATGGAATTGCTATTAATCTTTTATCGGATTTTATTACAAAAGTGAAAAGAAGAGGGAAAAAATGAATTCCATTGATCTGATTACAGTGATATTTGCAATCATTATAATTCCGTCTTATGCTCTGTATCTATTTCAATTAAGAAAAGAGAATTTAAAGAAAGAAGATGATATTGAGATAAAATTTGAAAAACTTCTTGCAGCATTAAAGGAATATTCTAAGAATCATCCTGATCTGGCTTCAACATTAAATAAGTTGGGATTATTATAGAACCCCATCATTCATTGAAACTCATTTTTTCGCCTTGATTTTCAATATATATTTCCCAATTTTTGCGTTGAAAAGTGCTAATCAAAACTGATGTTCAACAGGAGTTTCTTTTATGCTAAGGAATAGAAATTTAATATCTGGTTTCTTTCTCTTGCTCTTAATCTTACTCTTACTCGTTTTGCCTGTTCCTCAGCAGGCACAAACAGTTATTGGCAAGTATGCCGGTGAATTTATGGCAATTGGTGTTGGTGGTCGGTCAAGCGGAATGGGCGGCGCATTTGTGGCTGTGGCAAATGATGTTACTGCCGGGTACTGGAATCCTGCTGCACTTGCTAGTGTAAATTATCCGCAGATATCTTTAATGCACGAAGAGCACTTTGGCAATCTCGTTAACTATAATTATGGTTCAGTAGCTATTCCTTATGAAAAAGATATGAGTTTTGGTTTTAGTGTTATAAGGCTTGGTGTTGATGGAATTCCTGATACACGCAACGCTGGTTGGGATGTAAATGGAGACGGAGTGATAGACCTTAGCAGTGGTGACAGAATTAAAACAGATTTGATTACAGAATTTAATACTTCTGACTGGGCATTCTTTTTTACATTTGCAAAAAAATACTCTGATGATTTCTACTATGGTGCAAACGTAAAGTTTATTATCCGGGATATTGCAGAGTATTCTGCATATGGTGTTGGTTTTGATGTTGGCGCATGGTACACACCAATGGAAAAATTATATCTTGGTGCAAACTTGCAGGATATTACAACAACACTGGTTGCATGGAGCACCGGAAGAAATGAATTGATTACGCCTACTGCAAAAATTGGTGCAGCATATCAATTTGATTTTTCATTCGGAAGGATAATGCCTGCAGTTGATTTTGATGTTCGCTTTGAAAACAGAAAATTTGCCTCCCAGTTTAATATTGGTCCTGTAAGTTTTGATCCGCATTTTGGTTTGGAATATGGATTCAAAAACCTGTTTGCTGTACGTGCCGGTTATAATGATGTAAAACAGTTTACAATTGGTGCAGGAGTAAAACTACCAAAGCTTAATATTGATTATTCATTTGCACGGTTTGCTATGTCAAAAGAAGACCGTCTGGATGATTCACATAGAATATCTTTAATTCTTACTTTGGAAGAACCAAGATTCCTCCGCAGTTCAGAGTAATACAGATATAACATTTGAATAAAAAATTCTTCTCAGACTTATTTAAAAGAAAAGCAAAACTTCAGGGAATAATTTCTAAATTATTTCTTCATCAGTTTATATTCCTTATACTTTATACCTTTATACCATATGCCCTTTTTATTTTTTCCGGTTGTTCCTCAACTCCGGTTTCGGAAGTGAAGCCAGTTCCTAAAAGAGTCCTTGACGAATCACTTACCGATAATATTGCTTATTCACAATCCAGTGATTTAACATTTAACATTCCCAAAGGTTGGTTTACAGCAGAAGATAATGACTGTAAATGTATTGATCTCTGGTTGATTCGTGATGACTTTTCTGCAACTCTTAATTTAGTAACCCTCACATTGGAGAATATTCCTAAGGATGAAGATGACATCCTTGACAGCTTGCTTCAGCATAGCAAAAATGAAAAGAAAGCAAAACTGAAAAACTCTTTCAGGATTTTGGGTGAGGATAAATATTTTACAATTAACGAAAAAGAATTCGCTTCTTATCAGTATGAGGGAAATGAGAAACTTCCAATACAGGTTGTTGTATTCAGGTATCAGGATCATTTCTTTGAACTATCTGCTTTGCCTGCATCTGAAGTCGGCAAAGGTAAAGTTATATCTGAAGAACTCTTCAAAGTACAAAAGGCAGTGCTGACTTCAATTAACGAATAACCTTTTCCAGTATCCAGAATCCCTGCTTCGACGAGTAAAGCGAGGCGAGCCCGCTTCGACGAACGCGGAGAGCAGTATCAAGCCTCCAGCCACTTCTTCTGTCTTCTGAAAATTTTTTTTATCTTGATAGCAACATTTTAACTTCCCGTGCATCTATACTATTAAAGCGAAAGCAGTTTGGAAAAATCATCTAAGAATATAATTGAGTTTACTCTTATTTATAACCGGACGAAATCCCGGCTGTATTTTTATGTTCTTAAAATGGTTTTTGATAAAATGATGACAGAAGATATAATCCAGAATGTTTACCTGAAGTTCTTTGAAAATATGGATTTGCTAAGGAATAAAGAATTTGCAACAACCTGGCTTTATTCTACGGCAAGGAATGAAGTCTTTGATTATCTAAGAAAAAAGAAAATAAGAAAAACAGAAATTATTTCAGATGAAGAAGAAGACGTTGTTTCCCCTTTGGATGTGGATATTGAATACGAAAGAATTGAATTGCGTTCTTTAATAATGAAAGAACTTGATAAACTTCCTGAAGAACAAAGGGAAGTTTACCTGCTTAAAGAATACTCGGGATTGAAATACGAAGAGATTGCATCAATGCAGAAAATAGATGTTGAGCTTGTTAAAAGCAGGTTATTTAAAACAAGACAAAAGTTAATTAAAAGAATTTCAAAATTAGTTTAAGAGCCCCATTTAAACTTTTTCATAATGAAGAAGTTCAGCCTCTCCCCTTGGGGGAGAGGTTTGGAGAGGGGCCGGAGGCCTTATGAATTGCGAAAATTATCAGATGTTAATACAATCTTTTCTTGACGGCGAACTTGAGAAGGAAAAAGAAGGAATTGTTTTTACTCATCTTTCAGCCTGCCAGGATTGTCGTGAGTTTATGAAAGGAATAAACTTTCTTAATTCAACTGCACAGGATGAAATAAAGGAATTTCCGTTATCCCTTGATGAAAGGATAATGCGCGCCATTGAAAAACGTGAAACTAAAACACAAAGCAACATCTTTACTTTCAGAATGCCGGCTTACGTTTCCTATGCATTAGGAGTTGTAATAATTATACTTGGACTTTACTTATTTGATACAACAAGAGAGTACCGCATTGAAATGCGCGAAGCCGTAAATACAATGAAAGAACAAAACCAGCAGATCCAACAAATAATGAACAGTCTGCCGGAAGCGGAAGTAAAAGCAGAAATGCAAAATGCAATAATCGTTCAAGCCAAAATGTGAGGTGGAAAATGAAACCGAGAATTATTTTTGTCGTAACTATTTTTTTATCACTTTTATTTTATTCTTGTAAGGAGAATAAAATAACTATTATTCCGAATGAAGATTTTGAGTATAAAAAATTTCCTGAAGTGGTGGCGAAAGTTAAAAATTCAATCCCGGAATTAGAGGAGATGTTTGAGAAAATTCATCCGGTTGGAAAAGATTCAACACTTAAAAACAGTTTTCTTGCATTGTATATAAGTGAAAAAGGGGCGATAGAAAAGACTAAAGTAATATTAAGTGTTGATAGTGAAACAGATGTGAAATTTGTAAATGCTTTGGAAGCGGTTCATTTTGAACCTGCAACAGATAAAGGACAGAAAATAAAATCTCAACTAGCTATGCAAATTCTTTCTTTAAAAAAAATGAACTCAGATCAAAGAAGTTGGAAAGTAATTTTTTCTCCCTGGTCTCAGTATGAAAAAATTCCAACAACAGATCCAAAATATCAAGTTCAGGACTTTAGTAATAAGCCACTCGATGAGGAACCATTAATTTTCGTCGAGCAAATGCCTAATTATAAAGGTGGCAATGATGCATTACTAAAGTTTTTAGGAGGGAATATCATGTATCCTGAACTTGCAAAACGTGCAGGCATACAGGGTAAAGTAATGGTTGAGTTTGTGGTTGATAAACAGGGTAAAGTAAGAAATGCAAGAGTGCTTAAAGGTATTGGCGCCGGATGTGATGAAGAAGCCATTCGTGTTATTAATATGATGAAAGACTGGGAACCGGGCAAACAGGCAGGTAAACCCGTAAATGTAAAAATGGTAATTCCTATTCATTTTAAACTTCAATAAAACAAAACATATAAAGGAGAATTATATGAAGCAGATTCGTTTCTTGTTTGTTCTAACACTCATGTTAGTTTCTGTGCTGGCAATAAATAAAACAAGTTATGCACAGGAAGTACAGAAAGAAAAGGTTTATACAGATGCAGATGTTCTGCCGGAATATCCTGGTGGAATAGACGCCTTAATTAAGGAAATTGTACAAAACATTAAGTACCCGCAAAAAGCAAAGGAAGAAAACATACAGGGAAAAGTTTTAGTACAATTCGTTGTTAAAAAAGACGGAAGTGTAACCGACGTAAAAGTACTTGAAGGAATTGATAAAGCCTGTGATGAGGAAGCGGTAAGAGTTGTTAAAGAACTTAAACAATTTAAACCCGGTACAAAAGATGGTAAAGCAGTTGCAGTACAAATGGTTCTGCCCATTGCATTTAAACTTAGCTGATAATAATTACCAATAAAAGATTTCTCTTACGCGTCTTTGCGTCTTGGCAGTTCCCTCGTCTCCGCTCGGGATGAAAACTGTGGAGTTGCAAAGGCGCTAAGGTTTTTTAAAATTCTTATAAAACAATCTGGTTTAAAATGAAAAGACTAATAATTTTATCTGCTTCAATTCTCCTTTTTACAAAATTATCTTTTCCGCAAACAGAAAATGCTTTTATAAAGATCGATTCATTGTTAATGGGGGAAAATTATAAAACCGCAATAACCGAGCTCAACCTGGTTATTGCAAATGATTCGGCAAACATAAAAGCTTACTTAAAACTTGGACAGGCTTACCAGGAAAATTATCAGAACAACAAAGCAATTTCTGTTTTACAAAAAGCATCTCAAAAAGATAGCAGTCTGGTAATACAATTATTGCTGGCAAAGAGCTATTACAACCTTGGTTTTAATGATAAAGCCGAGAAAATTTATTCAACAGTTTATAGGCAGGATTCAACAAATAAATCCGTTGCAATAAATCTTGCAAGGATTTACCAGGATAAACATAAGTATAAACCTGCAATGGAAATCTACAATACTTTATTAAAAGATGATTCGGCTGATACTTTCATAAATAAACAATTTGCTTTCTGCCTGATGAAGCTGGACAGTTTGGAACTATCCTTAAAGTTTTATCAGCGTTCATTGGATTTGAATCCTGAAGATGTAAGCTCAGCAGTTCAGATGGCAACAATCTGTTCAAAACTTGGCAGGCAGGATTCCGCAATTCAGTTTGTGGATTACGGCTTGTCATACTTTCCCGATGATCCGGGATTTAATAAAATAAAAGCCGAGATTCTTTTTAAGAAGGATGATTACAAACAGGCAATAACATATTACGAAAAAGTTATTCAACTTGGCGACAGCACTTATCCCGTTTACCAGAACCTTGGTTACAGTTATTTCTTTTATGCCGGGCAGGATAGTAATTTCAAAGTAAGTGCAGATTATCTTAAAGACAAAAATGCCGCTTATGCAAATGCAATTAGTGCTTTTGAAAAATCTTATCGGTTAGGAAATGAAAATTATTATTTATGCTATTATGCCGCCCAGGCAGCTGATAAAATAAATGAACTTAACAAAGCTATATTTTTCTATAATGAAGTCATCCGTTTAACCGTGCCTACTTTTATTGATAAGATTTATAAAATGCTTGGATTGAATTACCAGGTAAAGGGAAGGTATGAGGAATCAATTGAAGCCTATAAGAAATCCCTGTTTTATGAGCCTAACAATTTTGAAGCGATGTGGACAATTGGAATGTTGTACTCTGAAATGTTAAAGGATAAAGATAAAGCAATAAAATTTTATGAAAATTATCTGAAGGATATGGGCGATAAAAAAAATGACATGAGATTTTTGGTAGAGGCAAGACTGAAAGAGTTAAGGAAATAGACTTTACAGTTCGCGTGTAAACTGTCTTTCTTCATATTCGGCAGCAGCTTCTTTTATTAATTGAAGCGCGTAAGGTTCTTCATCAAATTCAATATTGTTATAAATATCTGCAAGTTTAAGAATGCATTCGGCTGAATTGATCCGGAATTTATCTTTAAGTGAATTATATTCTTTGAGTTTCCATTCATCATTTTCGGATTTGGTATAATGAACAACACTAATCCTATCCTGTGCAACAAGAATATATTCATTAAGTGATTGGAGTTTGCGGTAAAATGAAAATTTCATTCCCCTGTCATAGCTTTCAGTTGATTTGGATAATACTTCAAAAATGACCACGGGATTTAATAATGTATCAGTAGTTTTATCAAGAAACAGAGGCTTGTTGCATACAACGGAAATATCAGGATACACAAAAGTGTTGTAATCTTTTATATAAACTTTCATATCTGTATGCAGAGCTTTACAACTGCTATTCTTTAGCTTCGAATGGAGTTTAGCTAAAATATTTCCGCAAATCAAATTGTGTTTGAACGTTGCTCCGGCAAGTGCATAAGTTTTACCGTTTCTGTATTCGTTCCTTCCCTCACTGGTCCGTTCAATCTCAAGATATTCTTCAACACTTAATAATTTATTTTTATTTGCCTGCATTTCTATTCTCTATTTTTTTCAAAATGAAATTAAAAGATGCTGAATAAAAAATCTGTTAAAATTAAAAAGGGATAACGTTTGTTATCCCTTTCAAGTTAATTTCTTATAAACTGATTATATCGTTATAAATTATGAATACCATAAAAAGTATAAGAATTACAAATCCAGTATTCTGAATTGCAACTTTAACCTTTACAGGAATTTCCCGTTTGATCAATCCTTCAATTAATATTATTACAAGATGACCACCGTCTAAAACAGGGAAGGGAAGTATGTTAAGAATTGCAAGACTCAAACTCAGCATAGCAAGGAAGAAAACAAAAGCTGTAAAACCTGTATCGGCAGATTTAGCAGCAAATTGTGCAATCTTAACAGGTCCGCCAAACGCAGATGAGAATTCAATATTACCAACAATAACATTCTTAAGCATTGTTATTGTTAAAACTGTGTACTTGCCAATATCGGTTACACCATAGTACATGGATTCAAAGAAGCCATAAGTTTTTAATTCAACCTTGCCTGTAAAACGCTCTGCAAAGTAAATTCCAATTTTACCGTCTGCACCAGGTGTTACGGCAAGCTGAAGAGTGTCTTTCCCTCTCATTACAACCAAAGGCAATTGCTTTTCTTTATTTGAAGAAATGATACCTGTAGTTTGTACATCCTTGAAGATAGGAACATTATTCAGCCTAAGAAAAACATCACCAGGTTTTAAGCCTGCAGCCTGTGCAGGAGAATTGTTAAGGACACTATCGATTGCAACTATAAAACCGGCAGGGAATAACATCAATCCTTTTTTCATATCGGTTGGCAAAGAATTACGTTTAATGAAAATATTTTCTTCTTTACCGTTCCTGTCTATTTTAATATTAATGTCTTTTCCAATGTTATCAACAAAAAGTTTCGTGTATATATCTTCCCAGTAAATAACCTGCTCGCCGTTTACTGATAAGATTTTATCGTGGCTTTGTAAACCTGCTTTTTCAAAAGGGCTGTTCTCTGTAACGTAGCCGACAGTATTTGCTTTATAAAACTGTTTTGGCTGGAAAAAATTTGTTGCCCAGAAAACAATAAAAGCAAGCAGAACATTCATAGCAACACCGCCTGTAATAACGACAGCTTTTTTCCAGGTTTTCTGAGCACGGAATTCCCATGGCTGCGGTTCAGCACTTAGGAATTTAACATCCATACTTTCATCAATCATTCCTGCAATTTTTACGTAGCCGCCAAAAGGTAATAAACTAAAACGATAATCTGTATTGCCCTGGCCGTCAAAATCTTCCGGCAAATCTCCGAAAGTAAAGCCTGTAATTTTATTCCATCCGAACAAGCGCTTACCAAATCCTATTGTAAAGGTATCAACACGCATTCCTGTTAGTTTAGCAGTTATGAAGTGCCCGAACTCATGTACAAACACGATTATAATAATTGTTAAAAGAAAATAAATAATGTAATTCATTTAGAAGTTTCTCCTGTCTACGTAAAAAGTTTCTCTGCGAATTCTCTTGTTTGTCTATCGCACTCAATTATAGTATCAATATCCGGTGATTTATGGTTCTCTATTTTGTCCAATGATTCTTTAATCATTTCAGGAATCTGTGTAAAATTAATGCATCCATTTAAAAATTTTGAAACCGCTATTTCATTAGATGCATTCAATATACAAGAAGTTGTACCTTCTTGTTCCAAAACCTGGTAAGCGAGTTTAAGACATTCAAATCTCTCGTAATCCGGTTCATAAAAGCTAAGATTTTTAATATCCGGAAATTTTGTTTCCACATACCGGCTTTTAAATCTTTCAGGATAAGAAAGCGCAAATTGAATCGGCAGTTTCATATCCGGTAAACTAAGCTGAGCTTTTATGGAGCCGTCAATAAATTCAATCATAGAATGAATAACTGATTGAGGATGAATCACAACTTCTATTTTTTTCTGGCTAAAGCCGAACAACCAGTGAGCTTCAATTACTTCCAATCCTTTATTCATCATTGAAGCGGAATCTATTGTAATCTTGTTACCCATTTTCCAGTTCGGATGTGTTAATGCTTCTTTAATTGAAACCTTCTTAAGCATTTCCTTATTATGATTAAGAAATGGTCCGCCTGAAGCTGTTATTATTAACTTTTCAACTTCCTCAATCTTTTCACCAATCAAGCACTGGAAAATGGCGCTATGCTCTGAATCTATGGGCAGAAGCTGTGAATTATTTTCTTTAAGCAATTTCGTAATCAGTTCACCTGCAACAACAAGAGTTTCTTTATTGGCAAGTGCAATTCTTTTCCCTCGTTTAATCCCTTCAATTGTAGGCGCCAAACCAACAAATCCAACCAAGGAGCTTACTAATACATCGTAATCTTCATTTTTTGCAGCAGCAGCTAAATTCTGTTCGCCAGCAAGTACTTCGAATTTTCCATTTAATCTTTTATTAAGTGCTACAGCGGCAATTTTATCGCTTACAACCACTGTTGATGGTCTGAATTCAAGAATCTGTTTTTCTAATAAACCGATATTTGAGTTTGCTGTTAAACCAGTTACTATGAATTTATCCGGGAAGCATTTGATAACTTCCAGGGTATTAACACCAATTGAACCGGTTGAACCTAAAATAAAAACTTTTTTCATCTGTTTAACTTTTAACCAGTCAAAAATTAACCAAGAAACGGCTCTTTATCAATGTAAAAGTCTTTATTCAAAACAGATTAAATAAACCTGTGAGTTATTGCCAAAAGAAGATTTATAAGAACAAGTACATTGGATAAAGTTATAACCGAGTATAAACCAGATAAATTTTTGAAGAAATTATCGTCAAGATTTTCGTTTGAATTTAAATCTGAAATCAGCTTTGTTCTAAGAGCTTTAGCCTTGGGTACGATCAGAAAAGCTGTTAAAAAAACTAAAATCACCATTATGATTTGTTTAGTTGCAAGCCAATGGTTGGCAGAAAAATCGAAAAATCCGTAGAAAGGCAGATTGAGAACCAACAGAATACCCGTAACAAGAACACCTGTCATTCCAATTGCACCTGTTAAATTCCCCTGTTTTAAATAGAAAGAAATAAACTTTTTCTGTTCAGGTTTTCCTTTGGAATTGGCGATATACTGACGAAGTAAAACATCAGCCGGAAGAAAACTTAACCAGATAACGGCAGATAAAATATGAATAACAAGTAAAATTGCGTGATATAGCATCCAATTGCTCCATTAATTTTAATTTTGTTCTACCTAAACAATTATAACTGAAATAAAATTTCCTAATTCTTCCAGGTAGATTAAAAAAATGGATAAAATTTTTCTAATGTAAATATTCTTCGAAAAGAGATTCGAATTCTTCAATCGAATTCTGTTCTAATAAAAGAGAAATAAACTCTGCAAAGTTGTTTAATACAATTATTGAGTTTACAGTTGTATCCTGTAACTCAAGGTTGGCAATTTTTTCACAAACGTACTGGTTTACAATTTTAATTTCCTCATAAGATTTAGCAAGGTTTTCAAGAAGCCAGTCCGGCTTTAATCCATTTGTGAACCTGAAATATTGTGCAAGTAAGTACATAGAAAACGCTCTGAAAGCAGTCTCTTCGAGGGATGAAAACGGTAAATGAAACTTGACCAGAGGTTTTAGCTTTGCCATAATTCTGCACCCGCTTGCAGTCATAAGAATTCCGATTAAAGAACCTACTGCTGTTTGAAGTGATGTCATTGTTGAATAAGTCCTTTCCTCAGTAATTACCTGGACGTTTATTTTTTCATAAGAAGGGAAAGTGCTGAAGAAAATTAAAATATCATCCAGCCCTGTGGCAACAGGGCAATAGTCACCAGGCTTTAATGATTGAATACAGTTTGGACATGAAAAATTCTGATGCTGAGTCCAGCTGGAATGCGTATTCTTATTACTTATTAAATTTAATGTTGTCCTGTCTAACTTAATTTCAAATTCTTTTTCCGTTCCATTCTGAAAAAAGAACTTATATGTAATTAAAATGTGCTGGCGTAAATTTTTTGTTGGCATATTTTCCTCTTAATAATTTCTACCATGTTAAGTTAGAAATCTGACAAGTCCTCCAAAGTGACTATCAACTTTGAAGTGGAATTTCTTAAAAAAGTCTGTAAGATAAAAGTGGGTTGTTACTACTTTGTAACCTTTAACCGTCAACCGGTTGCAGAAATCCTCCAGTATATTTCCGCCAATGCCTCTTCCTCTGAATGGGGAAGCAAGCACAATTCCTTCTAAGTGCGCTATACCTTCATCAATTTCCCTGTAACATATACCGCCAATTATATTTTCAACTGATTCGTTTTCCAGTACAATCAAAAAACTATCTTCGGCTTTAATGTTGGCAGGATAATCATCAAGAATGTATAACCTGTAAAGACTTGCTACTTCAAACGGTGAAAGAGCTTCTCTTATTACTAATTCTCCACCTTGTCCATCGGGAATATTTGTTTTAATGATTACGCTTTTAGTGTCCTCTTCTCCAACGGGCGTCAATTCCATTTTAACCGGATAAGATGTTTCTGGAAAAATCATTTTGCTGAATATAGTACGTTCGTCCTCGTTCTGTAAGCAATCCTGGAGTTCGGATAATTCAACAAATTGAGTTGCCGGATCATTTGGATGATGAGACATAACTCTTATTAATTTTTCAAAGCTGTCTTTCACTTCTGTGGATGATTTCCTGAAGTAGGTCTTCCTGTAAAACTCAAACCTTATTATTTCGGGAAATCTCTCAAGGTGATAAATCCAGTAAAGCTTTTTTATAAATTGTTCTTTAGCATCGCTTGTAGAAGATTGGTTTTCGGTAAGCCATTCATTATATCTTTCAATTGCTGCAAGCAGAGAAATATTTAAATAAGTTTCATCTTCAATTCGTTTTAAATAGCTTTCAAGTTCTTTTGTCAAATTAAGTTCATTGTAATTCTCCCTGGAATCTTTAAGCAGAGATAATAATTCCTTCAGTAGCAAAATGGCTTCATCTTTATCAAATGCTTCCATGAAAGAATCAAACAGCCAATCAATTTTTACAATACCACGAACAACAGGGTAATGATTTATAGTCTGCAAAAAGAAATTATGCACAATAGGATCAATCAGAGAAAGTAAGTTTTTATATTTGCTATAACCCGATAAGGATAAAATCCTTGGATTCTCTTTGATATCAGATTCCGGTACTGCAACATTGCTCGGAGAAATATTGCCGGGAACAATTTCTCTTCCGCTGTTTTGCCAGGCGCGTAAAAATCCCGTTACACCTCGTACAATTAATATTTTCCACCTGAGAATATTTTTATCCGAAATTGATTTTTCTTTACTTGAGGAATACTCGCGGATTTTCTCCCATACATTCAATTCATTTATATAATCAAGAGAAGCTGAACCAAGCGAAGTTCTGAAATTACCGAAACGCGGAAGAACGGGGCTGCCGGTTGGATAACCTGACATTCTTATCATCCAGTAAATCTGTTCCCGGATAGCCACCTGGTTGATGTCATCTTTTACCAGCAGCATTATATCGTAATGCTTGTTTGTTGTTGTGTTGATGCTGATCCTGTATAGAAAAACATTATGTGAGGAAATAATTTTGGAAATCCATATACCCTTATTTGTAACTGATTTCAGATTGAACTTATCTTCATCATAAATAAGAAGAAGTGATTCCTTAAGAAATGTGGTTGTATATAAAGTTTTCTTGATTCGTTCAGTTTCATCCTTTGAAATTTCATCCTGGAAAATAATTTTATCATCCCAGTTTTTTTGTTCCTTCTCAAAGGGAGTTAATTCAAAAGTCGATTCGAACCAAATAGCAAGCTGGTTAAACAATTCCTGCGCATATGCTGCAATAGAAGGTTCTTTCCTGTGCAGAATCCAGCTTATAAGTTCTTCCCGCACAACGCCGTAGTTGTTTCTGTTCTGTTTCGCAAAAGCAACAAGCAGGTCAAGAATTTTTTTAAATTGATTTACAGAAATACCCGAAACCGGCCATCTCAATTTTGTCCGGTAGGTCTCCAGTCTTTGTCTTAGAGCTTCCAATCTTCCTTTTTCAATATTGCTCTTGCAGATTATCTCGATACTTTTCTTATCAAGGAATGGCAAGCCGGAATTAATAAATGCGGGAAGATACTTGCTGTAATCTAATCTTGGCTGATCAAATAATAAAATTCTGTAAGCAATGCTCCGTATGTCAAATTCGGGATGAAGAGCAAGCGTTTCAAGTCTTCTTCGTATCAGGTATTTCAGCCTGAAGTTTTCGGTATTCAGGAGTACTTCAAATTTTTTAACTGCAGTAAGAGAAGCTTCTTTACTGCCAAACAAAGCTTCCATCACTGTTTGATTGATGCTTTTTAGTTTCTCATCAATCTTGAAATTAAAGTCATCAATCCTTGGTTTATTTCCCGTGATAAGGAAAACCTGCGTTGAGATGTTTTCAATTTCGGTATCCCAACCGTCTTTACATTGAGCGAAATTAATTAATTGCGGATTACCGATCCACAATAGAGGATGCCGGATGAAGAGACCAAGGTCAATCTTATCATCATTGGTAATATATTCAAGGTCGCCAATTTGAATTCTATCTGCCCGGTAATTCTTTTTGATTGCCAAGAGTGTTTTATTTACGCCGTTAAAAATTCCATCCTTCTGAATATGTAAATCGTATTCTGTAATTCCTAAATCCCTTATTAACCATCGGGGAATAAGAATCTTTATTTCTCCGGTTTTAAGTTCTACATTCTTATACTTGTAAAGTTTGCTGATCTCTGATGAGTAATGTTCGGATATTACTTTTCTTTTATAGGTGCCCTTGGAAGTCAGTTCGCCTTTTGTCTCTTCAAAGTCTCTCTCTAAAATTGTAAAGTCAATTATCCTTTCGTATGAGGCGAGGTTTGAATTGGCCGTGGAGATAATCGGCAGGAAATATTCAATAACTTTTTTCTTTGCAAGCGTCTTTTTAAGAACCGGTTCATTATAATCCGGAACAATTAAAAGAGTATTATAAGACTGACCATCTCCAACAAGGAATGTCCTTTTAATTCCGGGAACCGATTCAAAAAGTTTTTCAATTTTTTGTGGGGCAATGGTTTGTCCCTTTGTGTTTTTGTAAATGTCTTTAACTCTGTCAACAATAAACAAAAAACCATTTTCATCCTGTTTAAATAGATCACCTGTTTGCAGCCATTCTTTGTTAATGTTTATTTCCAGGTCGTCAAGGTACTTTGCAACATATACACCGGATATTTCAAGTTCCTGTTTTTCATTAAACCTGATTTTAATTCCCGGCAATGGAATGCCGACCGAGTCTTTAACATATTCTCCTGGTGGAGTCATGCTTATTCCGCCGGTAGCTTCGGTCATTCCAAATCCGCTGCAAAGTTGTACATCATTTTCATTAAAGAAGGTAAACACTTTATGATCGAGATAACCGGCTGCTGATAAGCCCCACCTTAATTTAGTGCCAACGATGCTTTGCAAAAGTTTTTTGTCTTTGGTTCTGGCAGACTTTGCAAGAAATTTTTCTCTTATCTGTACCCATCTTAAAGGAATACTTATCAAACCGGTAGGATTTAATTTCTGCATTAACATTATCAAAGTTTCTGCAGAAGGATTTCCCGCGAAAGCATAAGTGCCGCCCCAGAAAATCATTCCCATTAATTCAAGGTATCGTCCAAACGTATGATAAAGCGGTAGATAACACAACAATAATTCATCATGACCAACATCAGGAAGAGCGGCTGCGCGTGCAAATCGTTTTGTAATCAGGTTGTAAATTGAATAGACCACACCTTTTGCATTCCCGGTGCTTCCTGAAGTAAACATAACAGTAGCAGGTTCATTAAGTGCAAGACGTTTTCTTTTTAGAAGAAGCTGCTCTGTTAAATTAACATCGAGCTTTGCAATGGACTTTTCTAATTCAAGTACTTCCAGTTTATCCTTTAACTTTTCATTACCTGTATAAATTATTGTAAAGCTTAATCCTTCTTTTTCTTTCAGGTTAAGTAGTCTTGATAACCTGACATCATCATCAGTTACTGCAATGTTTATTTTTAACCGGTTAAAAATGTCAGCTAAGGTATCAACATTGAAGTGGACATTAAGCGGTGTATCAAGAATATCGTACATAAGGCAGGCAATATCGCAGCTGGCAGAGTCTAATGAGTTGTCCATAAAGATAGCCACACGCGGTTCAGATTCAATTGAAAAGAAAAGAGAAGCGATTTGCCTTGTACGTCTTTCAACCCATTTATAACTAAAGTTGAAAACCTTTTCACCATTGATTGTTTTGAATAAAGGTTTGTCAGGGTGGGCGTTTACTCTTTGTTCAAACAAATCAAGAAAATTAAAGTTTATTTTTTTTATAATTTGGAAAGTAACATCTGCCCACCTGTAGCGGCTTTGCCTGTCCGGTAGTGAATTAAGAAATTCCGGCTTTCTTGTTACATCAAGGAATGTACGCAGAAAATTTATATCGTTGGATTGCAAATTATTTTGTAAAACAGATTCTGCTTCGGAGAGTATTTCCAGAGCTTTTTCAGGATCTATCTTTGTTGCATTGTTTATTATTTCAAAATCCTGTTCAAAAGAATATATATTCGTACTGGTCATTGGCTTCCGGCTTTCTTTACCCGTAATAATAATGATTATGAAATTGAAAATCTTCTTATTAATTTTCGGCGAAATTAACAGATGTTTGCCAACTAAACAAAATGATGAGGGATTTAGTTTGAAAAATAAACGCCTGCTTTTTATAGACCTGCTTCGCGGCTGGGCTTTACTTGTAATGATTGAAGTTCACGTCTTTAATGCATTCCTTAAACCTGAAATAAAATTACAATCCTGGTTTGGTTATCTTAACTTTATAAACGGATTGGTAGCGCCCTCATTCCTTTTTATATCCGGTTTTGCATTTATGATAGCAAGCCAGAGAAAACTTGAGGACTTCAGGAAATATGGTTATGCATTCTGGCGGCAGATAGGCAGGATATTACTTATATGGGGAGTCGGATACTCATTACACATTCCATTTTTATCACTCCATAAGATGCAGACAAGAGTAGAACCGGAAATGTGGCGACAGTTTTTTGCCGTGGATGTTTTACAATGTATCGCATTCGGATTGCTGCTTATGTTTGTCTTAAGATTGCTGATAAAGTCCGATAAAATTTATAACCTTGTAATTGTTGTGCTTGGAATTATAAGTGCGGTTGTTGCTCCTTTCATTGAACATATTGATTTCTCTCTGTATATGGCAAAGCCAGTAGCAGCATATATAAATTCGTTTAACGGTTCATTGTTTCCTCTTTTTCCATGGCTGGGATTTATGCTTGCCGGTGGAATTGCAAGCTCTCTTTATTCTAAAGCAAAGGAGGGGAATTACGAGGAAAAGTATTTAAAACAGACTTTGTATGGTTCGCTCGTTGTTCTTGTGATATCATATGCGTTGTTATATATTCCGGCTATTGGAGATTTCAAACCGAGTCCTGTCTTTTTTCTTGAAAGACTTGCAATAGTGTTATTGTTAATGGTTGGTTTACGCTATTATGAACTTTGGAGGAAAACAGAGAAATCTTTTGTCCTTGATGTGGGCAGGGAATCGCTTCTTATTTACTGGCTGCATCTGCAGGTTATCTACAGGAAATTCTGGGATGACAAGAGTATGGAGAATATTATCAACTTCAGTATGAATGTTCTTGAAGCAATCGGCTCAACTTTGTTATTGGCATTTCTTATGGTAATTGCAGCTAAAATCTGGGGAGCATTTAAAAAACGTTATAAGAAAACATCGCAGTACATTGTTGCAGCGGTTGTGATTGGAGTAATTGGATATTTCTTTCTGATGTGAGCCCTTTGCAGAAAACGAGAATTAATAGTTTGATTGCTCAATTGTTAGATTGTTTAATTGTTGGTAAAAAAAACAGATTAACAAATAAACAAGAAAGCAGTAAATCCATATTGAATTAAGGTGGTTTACTTTGTAAATTAATCCTGAGAAAAGAAGGTGTAAATGCCAACAGTTTTAAGGATTGGGCCATACAGATTTCACTTTTATTCTGATGAAAGAAATGAACCACCACATATTCATATTGCTACTGCAAATGGTGAATGCAAGTTTTGGTTGAATCCGGTTAGCCTGGCAAAAAACAGAGGAATACCACCTGTACAAATTAGAGAAATTGAGAAATTAGTTTTTAAAAATTTGAGTTTATTAAAGGAAGAATATAATGCATTCCATAAAAAATAAAAGAAAAATTCAAACAGAACCTGCTGCAATAAAAGCATGGACTGAGAAGAGATATGTTTATATTGAATTAACAGATGGAAGAATTATTGGCTTCCCGGCAGACAGGTTTAAAATATTAAAGAATGCGACAGATAAAGAATTATCCAATGTTGAATTGAGATTAAATGGTTACGCATTGCGATGGGAAGAACTTGATGAAGACATAACTGTTCCGGGAATAGTTGCAGGACATTTTCAATTAACGCCATAATATCAAAAAGATTATTTCTGCTCTAACCCAAAACTTTTATATAAAGCTGAATCATACTCTTGCAATAATCTTTCAAATAATTCTTTAACGGTAGGAATATCTTTAATAAGTCCGGCACCCTGACCAGCTTCCACCATTCCTTCTTTTTCGTCTCCTTCAAAAATTCCAAGCATCTCTCTTTTTCTGCCAAGCATTTCTTTTAATTGAATTTCATCTGCACAATTCCTTTCGGTTTCCAGTACTCTGGTTACGAAATCATTTTTAATTGCCCGTACAAGTCCAATCTTTTTGAAGAACAGTGCAGTAGAGTTATCGCCGGATTCTACGACTTTATTCTTATAGTTTGGATGAGCTGATGATTCTTGTGTAACTGCAAAACGAGTCCCAATCTGTACACCTTCCGCACCCAATGCCAGAGCGGCCAGGATGCCTCTGCCGTCTGCAATTCCTCCTGCAGCAATAACAGGAATTTTTACAGTATCAACTAATTGAGGAATTAAAGAAAAGGAAGTTAGTTCATCTGCACCGTTATGGCCGCCTGCTTCAACACCTTCACCAACAATTGCATCACAGCCAACACTTTCTGCTTTTAGCGCCTGCTTAACTGAAGATACAACGTGAACAACGACCAATTGTTTCGCCTTAAATATTTCGATGTGTCTACCCGGATGTCCCGCAGAAGTGAAAACTATTTTTACATTTTCATCTATGGTGGTTTTAATAAGTTCTTCAGCGTCACCTCTAAGCAGAGGAATGTTCACACCAAATGGTTTATCAGTTGCTGCTTTACACTTTTGAATATGCTCTTTAAGCAATTCAGGTTTCATTGAGCCGGAACCGATTAAACCAATTCCACCACAATTTGAAACTGCTGAAGCTAATCTCCATCCTGAAACCCAGACCATTCCAGCCTGAATGATAGGGTACTCAATTCCAAACAAATTTGTTAAACGGTTTCTGATGTGCATATAAATAATAATTTTGTTGTTGAGTTAAAATAAAGAAATTTATTTAATTGAAGGAGTTTTAGATTAAAACAGAATATACTTTTTGAAATTGAAATCAGGCTCTGTTAAAGTTATTATCTTAGAAGCACCATCTTCTTTGTTTGTGAGTAATCAGAAAACCTGATATTATAAAAATATATTCCCGAAGAGACATCGTTACCAAGATAGTCTTTACTATCCCATATAGCAGTGCAACTACCTGTAGTTTTATATTCGTTTACCAGTGTTCTTATTTCTCTTCCAAGAATATCAAGAATTATTAATTCAACATTACAGGCTTCCGGTAAATCAAATTTTATTGCTGTAGTTGGATTAAATGGATTTGGAAAATTATCATACATCTTAAACGAGGAAATTTTCGAATCAGAATTACTATTCACAGATGTTGATGTAGAGTAAGAAGATAATGTCCAGGTTCTTACACCAAAGTAACTATCTGAAATAAATTTAATCAGTCCAACATCTTTTGCGAGCCAGGAATCGAGAGCTCCGGCATCCATACATTTTTTTATGTGATAAAAATGAAAACACTGAGTGAAATTTTCTACAAATGTTGAAACCGTGTCTTCTCCACCATAAAAAACAGTACTTGAACCATAATTGCATATATAATCCGGGTGTATTGTCAATCTATCCCCAACATTTGCATTTAGAATGAAGATAGGGCTTTCGTTCCTGTGATTAACAGTATCCAATGTGTAGACCGTATCGTTAGATACTCTGAAAAAGGTAAGGTAATCTGAATCATTTATTCGCATTCCATAGTAAAATTTTCCGTCAAATCTTGCTATAGCAACTATTTCTTTATTTACAGTAATTGTTTTGTAAGTATAAGTCCAGCGGTAACCAATTTTCAGTGGGAAATAACCAGATGGCACTTCATCAATCTGAGCAAAATTTTTTGATAGAATGAATAACGCAGTAATTAGAAAAGATAAAAACAAGATCCACTTGATTTTCATACTAAACCTCCCAAAGGTATGAGACTTAACAACATTTCTTCCCTTTGAACAAAACTATCAGTATTTCATTGCTTAATTAAAAACATATTTCAAATACCCGTCAGGAAAATGTAAAATAAAACAGCTACTTTCAAGGAATAATTTTGATCAATCAACAGAATTTTTTTCCCGCCAATACTGTTATAGTATATATTTCTGAAGGCTTACTTTGGTTTGATATTAGTAACCCTTTTTCTTAGTTTTAATTCGATTTTTTTCAAAAAATAACGGGATATGGATGAGAGCAATAATACCGGTAGCAGGATTTGGAAGCAGACTTAAACCGCACACTTACTCTATACCGAAGGTGCTGCTTAACGTCGGTGGAAAACCAATTATTGGTCATATAATCGAGAAGCTTATCCATGAAGGTATCTATAAAGCTACTTTCATAATCGGGCATCTCGGTGAAATGATTAAGGATTATATTTCCAAAACTTATCCTGACCTGCAGGCAGATTTTGTTGAGCAAAAAGAAATGCTTGGACTTGGACATGCAATTTATGTTTCAACTCCAACATTTGACGAAAAAGAGATTTTTATAATTCTTGGTGATACTGTATTTGATGTTCAGTTAACAGAAGTATTTAAGAATAAACAATCTGCGCTTGGAGTTAAAATGGTTGAAGATCCAAGCAGGTTTGGCGTTGCTGTTGTTGAGAATGGATTCATTACAAAATTAGTTGAGAAGCCGAAAACTCCGGTCTCTAAACTTGCACTTGTTGGACTTTATTACATTTCAGATGCGGGTAAGCTTGTTAAAGCTTTGAACGAACTCGTTGAGAAGGATATAAGAACCAAAGGTGAATTGCAGCTTACTGATGCTCTTCAGATTATGATTGAGTCAGGTGAAAAATTAAAAACTTTTCCTGTTGAAGGTTGGTACGACTGCGGTAAACCGGAAACATTACTAACAACTAATCAGCATATTTTAGAACAGGATCATATTCATATTGATTTGAAAACTGTGTTGATTAATCAGCCGGTTTATATTGCTCCGAGTGCAATCGTGTCCAACTCAGTTATTGGACCGTTTACTACAATTTCAGAAGGATGTGTAATTAAAGATAGTGTGATTAGAAATTCAATTATCGGGGATAATGCAAGAGTTGAGAAGGCAATGCTTGAAGCATCGATAATTGGTAACTCAGCAACAGTAAAAGGAAATTACCAGAGATTGAACGCCGGTGATTCATCGGAAATAGAATTTAATTAGAGAAGGCGAAATCCGCCAAGGCGGATTGGCTAAGGATTTTTCCTAAGCCTCAGCCTTAGACTTAGCCTTTACAAGAGTGTTTATTAACAAATTCAAGGAATAATTTAATGTCATATCTTTTCACTTCAGAGTCGGTGTCAGAAGGACATCCGGATAAAGTTGCTGATCAAATATCAGACGGTGTTTTAGATGCAATTTATAAAACAGATCCTTATGCTCGTGTTGCATGTGAGACTTTTGTTACAACCGGTTTGGTTTTAGTCGGTGGTGAAATTACTACTAAGGCTTATGTTGATATCCAGGACGTCGTAAGGAAAACTGTAAAGGAAATCGGTTATACTTCTGCAGACTATAAATTTGATGCTGAAAGCTGCTCGGTTCTTAATGCAATTCACTCCCAGTCTCCTGATATTGCTATGGGTGTTGATAAAGGCGGCGCAGGCGACCAGGGTTTAATGTTTGGTTACGCTTGCGACCAGACTCCTGAACTTATGCCGATGCCTATTATGTATGCTCATAAACTTGTTGAAAGACTTTCTGAGATAAGAAAGAAAAATCTGAAGTTGATGCCGTATCTAAGACCTGATTCAAAATCCCAGGTTACAATTGAATACGATGATAATAATGTTCCGTTACGTGTAGATACAATTGTTATTTCAACACAACATGACGGCGATGCTAAACAAAAAAGAATTAAAGAAGACGTTATTAAACACGTAATTAAACCGGTCATTCCCGCAAAATATCTTGACAAGAAAACAAAATACTATGTTAACCCAACCGGCAGATTTGAAATTGGCGGACCACACGGAGACAGCGGATTAACAGGAAGAAAAATTATTGTTGATACATACGGCGGATGGGCTCCACACGGCGGTGGCGCTTTCTCAGGTAAAGATCCTTCTAAAGTTGACAGAAGCGCAGCTTACGCTGCAAGACATATTGCTAAGAATGTTGTTGGCGCTAAATTGGCAAAAGAATGTATGGTTCAGATTGCTTATGCAATTGGTGTAGCTAAACCTGTTTCTGTTTATATCCACACAAACGGAACCGGCGTTGTTCCTGATAAAGAAATTTCTAAAATGATTATGAAAGAAGTTGACCTTACACCAAAAGGAATAATTACAAGATTAAAATTGCGCAGACCAATTTACCAGAAGACTGCCGCATACGGACATTTCGGAAGAAACGATAAAGACTTTACATGGGAAAAACTTGATCTCGTTCCATTGTTTAAGAAATCAATTAAATAAAAGAAATAAATTATTGGAGTAAATATAAAATGGATTACAAACCAGGTAAATACAAAGTAAGAAACCTGAAACTTGCTGCCGAAGGCAGAATGAAGATTGAATGGGCTGAATCAAGAATGCCGGTTCTTATGGCGTTAAGAAAAAAATATGAAAAGACTAAACCTTTGAAAGGCTATAAGATTGCAGGCTGTCTTCATGTTACAAAAGAAACTGCAGTCCTTATTGAAACACTTGCTGCCGCAGGTGCAAAGGTAAGCTGGAGCGGTTGCAATCCTCTTTCAACACAGGATGAGATTGCTGCAGCGTTGGCTAAAAACGGAATAGAGATTTATGCATGGCATGGCATGAACGTAAAAGAATTCTACTGGTGTATTGAAAGAACATTGGATATGAAACCAAATCTTACACTTGATGACGGCGCGGATTTGATTTTTACAGTTCATAATAAATATCCGAAACTTGCAGAAAATATTATCGGCGGTACAGAAGAAACCACAACAGGTGTTCATCGTTTAAGAGCTATGGCTGCAGATAAGAAAATTCTTTACCCGGTTATTGCGGTTAATGATGCTGAAACCAAGTGGGATTTTGATAACGTTTACGGAACAGGCCAGTCATCAATAGATGGAATTCTCCGCGCTACTTCTGTTTTATTAGCAGGAAAGAATTTTGTTGTTGCCGGTTACGGTCATTGCGGTAAAGGTTGTGCAGAAAGAGCAAAAGGATTGGGCGCTAATGTTATTGTAACAGAAGTTAAACCAACCGCTGCTTTAAAAGCTACTCTTGAAGGTCATACAGTTTTACCAATGGATGAAGCAGCAAAGATAGGTGACATATTTATTACAGCTACCGGTGTAAAAGATGTTATTATTAAAAAACACTTTGCCAAAATGAAAGATGGTGCTATTGTTTGTAACACCGGCCATTACGATTGTGAAATTAATATTCCTGATCTTGAATCAGTATCAAAAGGTAAACGTACTATAAGACCAAACAATGAAGAGTACACTTTAAAGAACGGCAGAAAAGTCTATTTGCTTGCACAGGGCAGATTGGTAAACCTTGCTGCTGCGGAAGGCCATCCGAGTGAAGTAATGGATATGTCTTTTGCAAACCAGTTTATGAGCCAGCTTAGATTAGTCAATCTTGATAAGGACGGCGTTCTGCTTGATCCTGATGTCTATGATATTCCTGAAGAACAAGACCAGGAAATTGCCGGAGTTAAATTGCAAACCATGGGCTTTAATATTGATAAGCTTACAAAAGAGCAAGTTAAATATATGAGTGATTACTCAGCCGGAACATAATTCGGTAATAAATTATTTTTTCAGGGCGGATTAATTCCGCCTTTTTTATTTCTTTGTTCTTATCTGAAATGAGCGCTCTGTAAAAATATTATTGTTTGTTTTATCTGTGAAAATCATAATAATCAGTGTCATCAGTGTTCTAATTACTCTCTTTATATTTCAATGATAAGGAGGATTTATGCCTAAACTAATTTCTTCTCCAACGCTTGTAAAAGCTGCCGGCAACAAACCTAAAATAATCGAAGAATTCTTCGGTCGTGTAAATACTTCTACAAGTGATATTAGCATAGCTAAAATGACAAGCCCTGCCGGATGGATTGAACCGGGTCAAACTCCTGAATTTGATGAGTACACATTAGTGCTGAAAGGAGTTCTCAGAGTAACAAGCAAACAGGGTGTAACAGATGTAGTCCAGGGGCAGGCAATTCTTGTTAAGAAAGGTGAGTGGGTTCAGTATAGTACTCCTTATGAAGAAGGTACGGAGTATATTGCAGTTTGCATGCCCGCATTTTCTCCTGAGACTGTACACAGGAATTAAATTTATAATTAAAGTTGACTTATTGACTTTTCAATCTTTATATTCTTTCCGGAAAAAAAATATCATAAAAATGGATTTACCTTGAATAATGAACAGTCTGCAATACTGCTTTTATCCTGCCCGGACAGAGTGGGATTGGTTTCCCGCATTTCACATTTCATTTTTGAAAGAGGTGGAAATATTATTAATCTTGAAGAGCATGTCGATTCGGAAGAGAAAACATTTTCAATTAGAGTTGAATGGGATTTAATAAATTTTTCACTTAAAGCTGATGAAATAGAAAATGCTTTGCTCCCACTTGCAAAAGAGTTTAAGGCTGACTGGCGATTAAATTTTACGATTAAAAAACTGAAGGTTGCAATATTCGTTTCCAAATATGATCACTGTTTACAGGAAATACTCTGGCGATATAGCCAGGGAGAATACCCGATTGAAATCCCACTAATAATTTCAAATCATACTGATTTAAAACCATTAGCTGATCATTATAAAATTCCATTTCACGTTTTTCAGATTACAAAAGAGAACAAAGTTGAACAGGAACAAAAAGAAATAAAACTACTTGAGGATAATAGTATAGACACGATCGTTCTTGCCCGGTACATGCAGGTGCTTTCAAGCAATTTTGTCCATCAATACTCAAATAAAATAATTAATATCCATCACTCATTCTTACCGGCATTTGCAGGGAGCAATCCTTACAAGCAGGCTTATGACAGAGGTGTAAAAATTATTGGCGCAACCAGCCATTATGTAACAGAGAAATTAGATGAAGGTCCTATCATTGAGCAGGATATAGTAAAAATATCACACAAGGATTCATTAAAAGATCTTATGAGAAAAGGAAGAGATGTTGAAAGATTGGTCTTAGCGCGCGCTTTGCATTGCCACTCGGAACACCGCGTGTTGGTAAGAGGAAATAAGACTATAATTTTTAGTTAAACGGGCAGGTAAAATATTATATGAAAACAGCGATTGTAATAGGAGCAACAGGATTGATTGGAAATCATCTTACTAAATTGCTTTTGGATGATGAAAGGTATCAGACAGTAAAAGTTTTTGTAAGAAGAAGTCTTGGTTTGAATAATCCAAAGCTTGATGAGCAAATTGTTGATTTTGATAAGCTGAATGATTGGAAAAACAAATTAACAGGTGACGAATTATTTTCCTGCCTTGGCACTACAATTAAAAAGGCGGGGAGCAAAGATGCTCAATATAAGATTGATTTTACATATCAGTTTGAAACTGCAAAAGCTGCAGCAGAAAACGGAGTTAAAAATTATCTGCTGGTTTCCTCCACCGGCGCAAATTCAGGATCGGGAAATTTTTATTTAAGAATAAAAGGTGAACTTGAAGAAAAAATTTCTCTGCTTCCATTTGATAAATTAAGAATATTCCAGCCATCTATTCTTGTTGGAGAAAGGGAGGAGAAACGTGCGGGAGAATCAGTTGGAATTGTACTTGGGAAAGTTTTAGCTTATTTGCCGTATCTTAAAAAGTACAAACCAATTGAAGGTAAAGCAGTTGCCCAGGCAATGATTAAGTCTGCTAATTCACATAGTATAAACAAGATTGAAAAATATAATCTTGATGAAGTTGCTAACATATTGAAGTAACTATTTTAATCGAAGATTATCCCGGCTGATAGAAATTAATCTCACTTCATCCGGGGCAAATTTATCAGCCTATGGCTGAGTCGAGGGAAACACACCGGCAATTTCTTTATTGCAATTAAAACACTTTCCGTCAATCATTTTATTCTTGTTAACGCTGTGCCAGTCACGTTCAATTAAAACTGATTTGCAGTTAGGGCAATAAGTCGTCTGTCCTTCTTTGTTATGAACATTGCCTACATAACAATATTTTATTCCCACGTTCATGGCAATATTTCTTGCCATTGTTAAAGTTGAAGAAGGTGTACGTGGTATATCAGTCATTTTAAAATCGGGGTGAAATGCCGTAAAGTGAAGCGGAACCGAATCGCCAAGATTTTTTAATATCCAATCGCATTCAGCTTTAATTTCTTCCCGGGAATCGTTTTCACCGGGAATTAGTAAAGTTGTAATTTCAAACCAAACATTAGTTTCATTTTTTAACCACACTAAAGTATCAAGCACATCATTTATGTGAGAGAATGTAAGCTTGTGGTAGAATCTTTCCGAAAAAGCTTTAAGATCAACATTTGCTGCATCAATATATTTATAAACATCTTTCCGGGCTTCTTTATCGATATAACCTGCTGTTACCATAACAGATTTAATTCCCTCTTCACGCGCAATTTTTGAAATATCAATAACATACTCACCGAATATTGTCGGATCATTGTAGGTGAAAGCAATGGATGGGGCATTATAACTTTTTGCAGTTGCTACAACTTCTTCCGGAGAAGCCTCAAACGAATTTAAATCATCTAATCTTGCCTTACTTGTTGACCAGTTCTGACAGAATTTACAACCAAGGTTGCAACCTGCTGTTCCGAAACTTAAAATTTTTGTACCAGGGTAAAAATGATTCAACGGTTTTTTTTCAATCGGGTCTAAACCAAATCCTGTTGGTCTGCCGTATCCTAATGAATACAGCTTGTTGTTAATATTCTGCCTGATGAAACAAAATCCTGCCTGGCCTTCTCCTATTGTACAGTAGCGTGGACACAGAGTACAAAGTATTTTATTGTTTTCAACAGGTTTCCACCATTCAGCTAACTTTAGATTTTTATTATCAAACATTCTATCAAACCATTTTTGAATTCAGTGAAATAATAATCTATCTCAAATTCTTTGGCAATATAAAATTTCAGCTACTTGCTCTTCCTGGTTTCCTTATTGTTCTTTTTATTGTTTGAATTTGGTTTTGCCGGTTTACTTCTTTTATGAAGCAGTTTCAATTTCTTTTCTACAAGTCCGAAAACCGTATTTGCTTCGTAACTTCCATTCTTCAATAATTTACCGGCTTTTATTCCTGTAAGCAATTCAATTGCTTCTTCAATTCTACTAATGGAATAAATATGGAATTCACCGTTTTCAACAGCTTCAACAACTTCATCTTTAAGCATAAGATTTTTTACATTTTGAATGGGAATAATTACACCTTGCTTTTTATTCAAACCTCTCGCCTTGCAAACATCAAAAAATCCTTCAACCTTTTCATTAACGCCGCCAATCGGTTGAACGTCTCCTTTTTGATTTACAGAACCGGTAATTGCAAAGTACTGTCTAAGGGGAATGTCTGAAAGTGTGGAGACAAGCGCACATATTTCTGCGCAGGAAGCGCTGTCGCCGTCAATCATTCCGTAGCCCTGTTCAAAAACCACACTTGCGGTAAATGAAAGCGGGTTCTTTTGTCCAAATGTTTCCCTGAAATACCCTGTAATAATCAGCATTCCTTTGTTATGCGTGTTGCCGCTTAATCCCGCTTCGCGTTCAACGTTAATAATATTTCCTGTTCCCAAAGAAACGCTTGCAGTTATTCTTGTTGGTTTACCGAAAGAATAGAAATCGTTTCCATAAATAGCAAGGCCGTTAACCTGGCCGATTCTTTCTTTGTCAGAATCAATCATTATATCATTATCAAGTATCATCTCGGAAACTTTGTTTTCATACAAACCATGTCTTTCCTTAGAATTATTATAAGCCTGGGATACATCGTAATCAGTTGCAATCTTATTGCCGTTATCTTTAGCCCAGAAGTTTGATTCTCTTAATAAGTCTGCGATGAAAGAAAATCTTGTTGTAAGCTTATTCTGATCATCTGCATAGCGGGAAGCATATTCAATTACTTTAGAGATTGCCTCCCTGTTAAACTCCATCAGCCCTTCGCTTTCGATTATTTTCTTTATTACCTGGATATACTGTTCAATTGTTTTGTTGCTGCGATTCATCTCGTAGTCAAAATCAGCTTTTATTTTGAAAATCTTCTTAAAGTCATCTTCATAAGAGGCAAGGACAGAGTACAGGTAATTGCTGCCGATAAAAATTATTTTTGTGTTAATGTCTACAGGTTCCGGTTTTAACAGTACAGGTGAGAACTGGAAATAACTTACAAGATCCTGTATTTCAAGCTTGCCGTACATTAAAACTCTTTTCATGGATTTCCAAACGCCTGTTTCCTGGAATGCATCAAGCGCATTTAAAACCAGGTAACCTCCGTTAGCTTTTAATAACGAGCCCGCTTTTATCCTTGTGAAATCAGCATACCATCCGCCTTTACCATCGGAAAATTTTTCTATTGTGCCGAATATATTGTTATAGGTAGGAGTTGTTTCAATCACTATCGGGCACTCGTGTGTATTTGAATTATCTAAAATAATATTTACTTCGTATTCCTTGAAGTAATCAATTATAATTCCTTCTTCGGTCTGTTCTGTTTTAGGTTTTGTCCCTTTGAAAACATCGAGCGAGTTATAAATATTATTTTCAACCTGCGCAAGATATTTATGAATTTTTTCATCCTGGTATTTTTCCATTAAGCTGCTTATTGCTGCCTTAACAATTACCTCAACATTTTCTTTTTCAAGGTTCTGTACTTTCTCCTGGTATTGCTGGCTTAACAGTATTCCTTTTTTGAAAATACTCTGAAGTTCTTCCTGGTACATTGCATACTTGTGAGTAATTTCGGCAGCTTTCTTCTTCTCTATTTTACCTAATCTTATCTGTTCTTCAAGTTGCTGAATAAATATTGGTTGATTATCAAGGACAAACAAAACTTCAGGTCTGAACGCTTCGCCCACTTTAACCTGCCCAAGTGAAAAACTTTCTTTCTTTAGCTTCTCTTCAAAATTAGACATCAGTTCATTTTCTTTACTGCTGAATTCTGTTATTATCTTTTTCCTTTGTTCCTTAAAGTGCTTTCCTTCCAATGCCTGCGGAATTTTTGACTGAAGATATTGAATGGTGGAATTGAAATCGTGTTTGAATTTCTGCGCTTCGCCGGCTTTGAATACTAAAAGTATCGGTTCGTTTTCATTATCAAAATTATTAACATATGCATAATCGTAAAGCTTTGGGCATTGGGGGCGGATAGCCTCAAGCATTTTCTTAACTGTTGTTAGTTTTCCTGTGCCGGATAAACCTGTAATAAAAATATTATATCCGGCGCTCCATAATTCAACACCAACTTTTAATGCTTTAAGGGCGCGCTCCTGCCCTATAATTTCCTGGATTGAAGGAACGTTTGAAGTGGATTCAAATTTGAAAAAATCAGGATCAACTTTTAATTTTAAATCTGATGGTTTTAGCTGCGGGTGTTTAGGAGCTTTTAAGTAAGTCATAATTTCAACCTTAGTTATTTTCAATAATGGTAGGTGTAAAATATGGAAAATAGGAAATAATAAATAGCCTGTGTTTCTTACTGAAAGCAAAAATATTCTTCCTTAAATCCGACATAGAAAATAAAAAGAAACAGTTTAAAGAATAAAAAAGGGATTAACTATGAAGAAGAAAAATCACCGATGGGTGAAAAATAAAGCGATAGATTTTTAACTCACCCCTCTCAAATGGAACAACGATCATCCCCTCTCTTGGCAAGAGAGGGGAAAGCCTGCCATAGCAGGCTGGGGTGAGTTCAACAGTCATAATAATATTTTCCTATTCTATATCGGAATTTAGAATTCTTTACTGTAAAACAATTCCCGGCGAATTTTTCTTTCAATATTTCATTTTTGAAAATATTTCGTAAATTAAGATGAAACATTAAAGGTATATGATAAACTTATGAAAAAGACAATTGCTGGAATTGTAATTCTGATAGCATTATTCATTTCAAATAATAGTTTTGCCCAGCTTGAATTACCAAGAATAAGCCAGAAAGCTTCCGTTATGCAACGTATTGGACTGATGGATGTAACAATAAATTACAGCAGACCTAACGTAAAAGGAAGAATTATCTGGGGCGAGCTTGTTCCTTATAACAAAGTATGGCGCACCGGCGCAGATGAGGCTACAACTATTTCTATAAGTGAAGATGTTACTTTGAATGGTAATAAAGTAACTGCGGGTAAGTATGCTCTTTTTACAATTCCCGGTAAGAATGAATGGACAATAGTAATTAACAGCGTAGCTAAACAATGGGGCGCATTCAACTATGACAGCACGAAAGATATTGTGCGGATTAAAGTGAAACCTGTTGAGAACAGATTCCTTGAATCGCTTACTATTTACTTCTCCGATGTTACGACTAACTCGGCAGTAATTAATATTGTCTGGGAAAAACTCAAAGTGTCTTTTAATATTGATACAGATACGCACGCCACAGTTTACAGAAATATTAAAACTGCAATAGCAGCAGCTAAACCGGATGATTGGGTTGTATATGCCGCATCATCCAATTATGCTGCTGATAATGATATACATATTGATGAAGCATTGGAATGGATAGATAAATCTATTTCAATAAAATCTACATACTATAATAATTTTGTTAAGGCAAGGCTGTTGTATAAAAAGGAAGAGTTTAAAGAAGCACAGGTTTATGTTAAGAAAAGTCGTGAGTTAGGTAAGAATGAAAAAGATTTTCAATCAATAATTCCGCAGATAGAAAAATTAGAAGGTGACCTAAAAGCAAAAAAGTGAGATGATTGATATTGTAAACTGATTTTTACTTTTATTCGGAAGACCATTTCGCTTACTTTAATTCTTTTAGAAACTCTAATGACAACTAAAAAATCACTCGGTATTTGCATCGGCGCAAGTTCAATCTCAACTGTAAAACTGAACAGGCATTTAAACAGTTTTGAAATTGATTTGGTGGAAACTATTGTTCACAACGGAAATCCTTCCTTAGTCCTAAAAGAAATTTTCAAAGGTGATATTCCAAATCGTATTGCTGTAACCGGGAAAAAGTTCAGAACGTTTCTGAATCTGCCATCCATATCGGAAGCTGAAGCAATAGAACTCGCTCTGGATAAGCTTAATTTAACCGCAGATCTTGTAATTAGTATAGGCGCAGAAAATTTTATTGTTTACCAGTTGGATAAGAAGAATAAAATCTCAAAGGTATCAACTGGAAATAAATGCGCTTCCGGTACAGGTGAATTCTTTTTACAGCAGATAAAAAGAATGGATATGAATGTAAATGAGGCTGTTAAACTTGGGCTTAAAGGAGAGCCATATAACATTTCGGGAAGATGCTCGGTGTTCTGTAAATCGGATTGCACACACGCACTTAATAAAGGCGTGCCCAAAGAAAATGTTGTTGCCGGTCTTTCCCGCATGATGGCAAATAAAATTATTGAACTTACTGCAAAAGTACCGCACAAGTCTGCAATTATTATCGGCGGCGTTACTAAAAATAAAGCTATGCTCCGCTTTCTTGATGATCACTTTGATAGCATTATAATTCCCGAAGAAGCTGCATACTTTGAAGCTGTCGGCGCAGCATTGTTTGCTTTAGAAAACCAACAGGTTGAGTTGAATAAAGAAAAATTATTCTTTGATGGTCATTCTTCTTTCACATTCCATAAACCATTAAGGGAATTTTCATCTAAAGTTACATTCAGAGAATCAACGCGGGGAAATGTAAAAGAAAATGATGTTTGTATTCTTGGTCTTGATGTCGGCTCAACAACTACAAAGGCAATCCTGTTAAGAAAGAAAGATAACCTGATTCTTGCATCAGAATATTTACGAACTAACGGAGATCCTGTAAAAGCATCTGTTGAATGTTATAAAAGTATCTACTCGCAAATTAATGTTACTGTTAGAATTATTGGATTGGGTGTAACCGGTTCAGGCAGGTACATTGCCGGGCTTCATGCTTTAACAAAAGGAATTATAAACGAAATAATTGCACATGCTTCCGCAACGGTTTTTTTTGATAAAGAGGTTGATACCATTTTCGAAATCGGCGGGCAGGATGCTAAGTATACTTACATCACTTCCGGCATTGCTTCAGATTATGCAATGAATGAAGCCTGCTCTGCCGGTACAGGTTCATTCCTTGAAGAATCCGCAAAGGAATCTTTGGATATTGATTATAAGGAAATTGGTAAGATTGCTTTAACAGCAACTAACCCGCCTAACTTTAATGATCAGTGTGCGGCATTTATAAGCAGCGATATTAAAAATGCACTTCACGAAGGACTTGAAAAGGACGACATTGTCGCCGGGCTTGTTTATTCAATTTGTATGAACTACAACAACAGGGTAAAAGGAAACAGGCCCGTTGGTAAAAAGATTTTTATGCAGGGCGGCGTTTGTTATAATAAAGCTGTTCCTGTTGCAATGGCAGCATTAACAGGTAAGGAAATCATTGTTCCTCCCGAGCCCGGACTGATGGGAGCATTCGGAGTTGCACTTGAAATTAAAAACAGAATAAATCTAGGATTACTTGCGGAAGAGGATTTTAGTCTTGAAAATCTAATCAACAGAAAAGTTGAGTATGAAAAATCTTTTGTCTGTGCCGGCGGAGCAGAGAAGTGCGATAGAAAATGCGGCATCTCCGTAATTAAAATTGAAGGAAAGAAATATCCATTCGGCGGTGCCTGCAATAAATATTACAATCTTCAGCTTGATATAAAAACATCTTCAAATGAATATGATTTAGTGAAACTCAGGCAGCATCTTGTATTCGAAAAATATATTCAGCCTTTGCCTGTGGATATTGATGTTCCCGTGATTGGAATTTCAAAATCATTTCTTACAAATACTCTCTACCCGCTCTATTATAATTTCTTTACTCAGCTTGGATTTAAAGTAATTGTTGGAGATGAAGCAAAGCATGAAGGAATTGACAAGAAAGAGTCTTCGTTCTGTTACCCGGTTGAATTAGCTCATGGTTTCTTCCAGGATTTGATTGGCAGAAAACCGGATTATATTTTTCTTCCTCATATAACTGAGGTAAGCGGCCAAGATAAAGATAAAAGGAGTAAGACCTGTGTGCTGCTCCAGTCGGAAAGTTATTATCTTAAGACAACATTTAAAGACGAGTTGAACGGAATTAAAATTCTTTCACCGCTTCTGAATTTTTCAGATGGATATAATTCGGCAAAGAATTCATTTGTTAAACTTGCAGGCGAATTAAGAATTACAAAAGCTGCTGCATCTGCAGCCTTTGATTTTGCTATTGGTAAATTAAATGAAATGTTTGATGAGTTTAAAAGTATCGGGAAAGAATTTTTATCTCAACTTGAAAAAGACAAGTCAAAGTTTGCTGTTGTTCTGTTCGGCAGAAGCTACAACTCATTTGCTAAGGAAGCAAATCTTGGAATTCCACGGAAGTTTGCATCAAGAAATATTCACATTATTCCACATGACTTTTTATTCCCGGATGAATCTGACAGCTACAGGCATATGTACTGGGGATTGGGCCAGCAGATTTTAAGAAACGCACGGTTCGTAAAAAATCATCCGCAGTTATTCGGAACATTCATAACAAATTTCAGTTGCGGACCGGATTCATTCATTATCGGTTACTTCCGCGAAATTATGGGAAGCAAACCGTCATTAACTCTTGAACTCGATAGTCATTCAGCCGATGCGGGTATTAATACGAGAATAGAAGCTGCAATAGATATAATTAAAAGCTACAGAGAGCTGAATAAAAATATTGATAAACCTTCAGCAGCCAAAAGATACCGCCCGTTAAAGGTAATAGATTCGCATTGGATTGAAGATTCCTTTGGCAATAAAATATCAATTACTGATCCCTCAGTCAAAATGCTTGTGCCAAGTATGGGCAAAATAGGAACAGATTTCTTCTCTGCGGCTTTCAGGGCAGTTGGAATAAATTCAGTCGCTCTGCCTGTCTATTCGTTTGAAACACTGATGGTTGGAAGAGGGAATTCTACCTGTAAAGAATGCCTTCCACTGCAGCTTAATGCGGGACAGATGATTGAATATTATAATAACCGGACTGATGAGAATGAAAAAACTTTATTGTTCATGGCAAAAGGAGACGGCCCCTGCAGGCTTGGGCAATACCATGTTTTTCTTGAAGACCTTATTGCTAAAAGGGAGTTGGAAAATTTTGGTGTTTATACTTTAACCGATGAAGATTCCTACGGCGGATTGAGTAATGAATTCGTAATCCGCGGCTGGGTTGCAGTAACTGTTTCCGATGTGTTAAAAGATATTTATAACGCTATCCAGGCGATTGCAGTCAACCGTGAAGAAGCAAATCTGATTTTTGAAAATGCTTATAATATTCTGTTAGATTCATTCACGAAAGTTTCATTAAAGCAATTCATTAAAAACCTTGAATCATTTGCAATATCAATCTCTTCTATTCCAAGAAACGAAGAAATTGGTTCTGCTAAAAAAGTATTACTAACAGGAGAAATATTTGTCCGCCACGATGAGTTTTCAAGAATGGATTTGCTTGATAAACTTTTTAAGAAAAATTTTGTCGTAAGGACAGCTCCGATTGGCGAGTATGTTTATTATTCAAACTTTCTCGCGGCAACAAATTCCAATAAACCTTTTTCAATAAGTGATAAGTTAAAATTCAAAATCAGGGAGTATGTTCAAAGAGATTACGAGCGGAAGATAAAACATGCTTTAGCCAAATCCGGCTTTTATGAATACAACATGATTAAAGTTGAAGAAGCAATAAAAAATTCCTTACCATTTATAAGTAAGGATCTTGAAGGTGAGGCGATCCTAACAACCGGTTCAGCATTACATGAAATAATAGATCAGGTTTGCGGAGTTATTTCAATTGGTCCGTTTGGTTGTATGCCGTCAAGAGTTGCAGAATCAATCCTTAATGTTGAGATGAATATTGAAGGGAAGAAGCTTTCGTCGCGGAAAGATATTCCGAATATAGATTTAGAAGATTTGCCGTTCCTATCAATTGAAACAGACGGAAATTTATTCCCGCAGATAATTCAGTCTAAAATTGAAATCTTTATGCTTCAGGCAGAAAGGCTTTTTGAAAAACTTAAAATAAAAGATGAACCTACTATTAAAAAATATAAGGAAGCCTTAACAAAGATTGTTGAAACTTACCAGGTGAAAGACAGAGAAAATCCAAACAAGGAAACATTGCCCCAGTATAACAGTGCAATTTCCGAAGCTGAATAAGGTCTGATTATTTAATCATCTTCTTCAGTTTATCAATTTCATCTCTAAGTGAAGCCGCGCGTTCAAACTCAAGGTCTTTGGCGGCTGCAAGCATTTCTTCGGTTAATTGCTCAACTAATTCCTGGCGTTGTTCATTGCTCATATATTTAATTACAGGTTCGGCAACCTTTGTAAACGATGCCTGCTTGTCTGTGTCTTTCTTTCTAAGCTCAGCAATTGAAGTGGAGTTCATGATTTCTTCCACACTTTTAAAGATTGTTACCGGAGTAATATTGTTCTCTTTATTATAATCCATCTGAATCTTTCTGCGGCGCTTCGTTTCATTTATAGTCTTTTCCATTGATTTGGTTATAACATCTGCATACATAATTACTTTACCGTTTATATTTCTTGCTGTTCTACCAGCGGTTTGAATTAATGATCTTTCACTTCGCAGAAAGCCTTCTTTGTCCGCATCAATTATAGCAACAAGAGAAACCTCAGGCAGATCAAGTCCTTCTCTTAATAAGTTTACACCTACAAGCACATCGAAATCGCCAAGTCGCAAATCCCTTACAATCTCAACGCGCTCAAGAGCATCAATATCACTGTGGATATATTTTACCTGGATACCAATCCTGTCAAGGTAATCAGTCAGGTCTTCCGCCATTTTTTTTGTTAAAGTTGTAACAAGAATTCTTTCTTTTCGTTTTGTGCGTGTTCTTATCTCATCAATCAGGTCATCTATCTGTCCTTTGATTGGTCTTACTTCTATTTCAGGATCAACCAAACCAGTAGGACGAATAACCTGTTCAATAAAAGCTCCGCCTGTTTTTTCAAGTTCAAAATTTCCCGGTGTGGCGCTTACATACACAACCTGGTTAACAAGATTTTCATATTCATCAAATTTTAATGGACGATTATCCATTGCTGAAGGAAGTCGAAATCCATATTCAACTAACACCTCTTTACGGGATCTATCTCCTAGATACATACCACGAATTTGCGGAACAGTGACGTGAGATTCATCAATTATTAAAAGGTAATCTTTTGGAAAATAATCAAACAGGCAATAAGGACGTGAACCCGGAGGGCGGTTATCCATATGCCGGGAATAATTTTCAATTCCTGAGCAGTAACCGATTTCCTTAATCATTTCTATATCGAACCTGGTTCGCTGTTCAATTCTCTGCGCTTCAAGATATTTTTCCTGCGAGTTAAAATATTTTAATCTGTCGCGCAGTTCTTCTTCAATATCTACAATAGCGCGGTTTACCTGTTCTCTTGTAGTAACAAAATATTTTGCAGGATAAATTGCGGTTGTATCAACTTCTGTTATAACATTACCGGAGGTGGAATCAATGATAGAAAGTCTTTCAATTTCATCTCCCCAGAATTCAATCCTCACTGCTTCATCGTTCTGGTAAGCGGGAATTATTTCTACAACATCACCACGGGCGCGGAATGTGCCTCGTGTAAAATCAATATCATTCCTTGTATAGTAAATATCAATAAGTTTCCGCATCAGTTGTTTGCGCGTTATTGTTTCTCCCTTTTTAACAAACATTATTTGTCTTGCATATTCCTGCGGGGCACCTATTCCGTAAATGCAGCTAACGCTTGCAACAATTATTACATCATTTCTTCCTTCAATTAAAGATGTAGTAGCTTTAAGACGAAGCCTGTCAATTTCTTCGTTTACGGAAAAATCTTTTTCGATGTACAAATCCCGCTTAACAACGTAAGCTTCCGGCTGGTAGTAATCATAATAGCTAATAAAGAACTCAACCGCATTGTTAGGAAAGAAAGCCTTAAACTCCGAATAGAGTTGTGCGGCAAGGGTTTTATTATGTGAAATGATAAGAGTCGGTTTGTTAACTCTTTCAATTACGTTTGACATTGTGAATGTTTTTCCGCTTCCTGTTACACCAAGTAGAACCTGGTGTTTGTCGCCACGGTTTATTCCGGCAACTAATTCTTCAATTGCTAAGGGCTGGTCGCCGGTTGGCTTATAGTTAGAGACTAATTCAAATTTTCTCATTGTTTCTTAAAATATGATGATTTAAATCCGCTATGTATTAAATGATAATGGCAAGTTTGAAGTTCAACTTTCACTAATAAATTTACTTTAATATATGATTAAAAGAAATAAAGGTTGTAACTTTGAGCCATAAATATCCGGCAAATAGTATTCATATTTTCATTAATAATCTTTTGAGGTAAAATGTTCCGCAGTATTTTTTTACATGGAAGAACAATTATTTTATTGTTTGTTCTTATCCTGGTATTTAACTCATGTAGTAAAAAGAACAACCTTTATACAATCGGCATAATACAGGTGGTTGATAATGTAGTATTGAATGATGCAAGAAATGCAGTTATGGAATCTTTAAAGGAAGAAGGATTTGAAGAAGGAAAAAATCTGAATGTAATCTATAAAAATGCCCAGGGTGAAATTTCTAATATCGCATTAATACTTCAATCATTTGTGACAGAGAATGTGGATATGGTTATTACTCTTGGAACACCATGTATGGCCGGAGCTGCACAGTTTATAAAAAGCAAACCGGCAGTGTTTACAGTTGCTTTTAGTCCGGAGCAAATTGGGATTGTTAATCCACCCAAAACTTTAACGGGAGTTTACGATCCGATGGATGTAAACGAACTGTTAAATGTAATTAAAACTGTAAATCCAGGCATAAAGAAAATTGGAATTATATTTAATACTTCCGAAGCAAACGCACAATATGGTGCGGAGAAAATGAGGAAAGCATGCGCAAACCAAAATTTAGAATTGGTTGAAGCGACAATAAATTCTTCATCGGAAGTTCTTCAGGCAGCAAGTTCCCTGGCTCAAAAGAAAGTTGAAGCCTTTACTGTTATTGCGGATAATATTGCCTATGTTGGACTTGAAGCAATTGTAAAAGTATCGTTACAAAATAAAATTCCATTATATGTTTCGGATCCAAGTCATGTTGTACGTGGAGCATTAGCCGGTAAAGGCGGAAATTATACTGAGTGGGGAAGAAAAAGCGGTAGGATTGCAGCAAGAATAATTAAGGGAGAAGATGCCAGGAATATTCCGATTGAAGTTCTTGACCAACAGGATCTTATTATTAACAAGAAAATTGCTTCGCAATTAGGAATTACAATTCCTGAAGAACTTATTAAGGAAGCAACAAAGGTAATTGAGTAATATTTTAAATGAATCCTTATTGCTTTACAATTATCTTATCAAAAGAAAATTATAAAAAACCGGAGTTATAGTGGCGACAAAAAAAGCTTACATAAAACAGGTAAAGGGAATAACCTTTGCAGGTAAAACAGATTCTAACCACTGGATTACGATGGATGGACCTGAAGAATTTGGCGGAAGTAATGCAGGTATAAGACCAAAAGAATTATTGCTGATTGCACTTGGAGGCTGTACTGGAAGCGATGTTGTAAGCATCTTACAGAAGAAAAGAACTAATCTTCAGGATTTTGAAATTAATGTTTCAGCAGATGTGGCAGATGAGCATCCGCAGGTTTTTACTAAAATTCATATTGAATATGTTTTCTACGGTAATGATCTTCAGGCAAAGGATATTGAGCGCGCAATAGAATTATCCCAGACGAAATATTGCTCGGTTACAAAGATGCTTGAGAAAGCCGCGGAAGTAACTCATTCATATAAGATTGAGAAAAGTAAATAGTTTGAACATTAGCCGCTATCAACAGGCAAACATGATAACTTTATCAGAGAGACAAAAAATTTCTGCCTCTCTGATTTTATAAAATTTTACTGTGAATCAGTTCTTCAAGAATTAATTTTCTGCCTGCATAACCAGAGCTGTAATCGTGGTAATATTTAACCTCGTCTTCATCGCTGCGCCAGCAGAGCAATACTTTATTCCCATCAATCATAGCAGGAAAATCTACCAAGCCGACATTAAAGCTCCAATCCTTATAGTAACATCCAATGCTTTCAAGTTCTTCTATAAGCGAATTTATTCTTTCGGCAAGCTTTTCTATTTGAAGTGAATTCTGCTTAGACTTTGCCGGATCAAGTGAAAGGTCTCTCGAGATAGTACCTGTAACCAGAATATCTCTTACAATATTTTTAACGTAAGGTAAAGTTTTGTTGGCTTCTTCAATAGTAAAATTTTTTATTTCATTCATTGGTTACTTTCTAATAAAAATTTGAATTACACTGTTTAAAGAGAGCCTGCATAAGACATACTCTATTAAAAAGATAACTAATTAAAAATAATTTTCAAGTAATCTTTTTATCACATATTTCATTAGATGATTTAGATTACATCCGTAAAGTTTCAACTGGATTTTATCAGAAAAATATTTTCCTGCGGTGATGATAAAAACTCGCAACCATCTTTAGTGACTACAACTTCTTCTTCAATAGTAGCTATTCCATAATTCTTAACCGGCAATCTTGGTTCTATTGTATAAACCTGGTTTTCTTCAATTGTCTTGAATGGAAGATCACCGTATCTTTCCCAACGAGGGGAAAGTAGCCCGCCGCCGTCATGCGCCATTCGGCCTATCTGATGACCGAGTGCATGGGGATATTCTTCATATCCGTTTGAAGTGATATATTTTCTTGCAACATCATCAATCTCGCAGCCAAGTTTACCGGGTTTTAATTCTTTGGCTGATAGCTGGATTGATTCTTTTATAATATTAAATCCTCTTAAAACTTCGGCAGGTGGAGCATCCTCGTTTTCACGTAAAATGTACCACGTTCTTTGCAAATCTGAACAATATCCTTTGTAGTTTACTCCGAAGTCGATGTTCAATACATGCCCGGGTTGAATAACTCTGTTTGTTGGCCCGGCATGAGCCCCGGCTGTATCTGGTCCGGAGAAAACTGATGGGCAATAATCTTTTTCCCATGCCAATCCAAGGCTGCGTTCTTTAACAAGATTTTTTACAAATGAAGCTACTTCCTGTTCTGTCATTCCGGGTTTCATAAAATTTGTAACGTCGTCAAAAATCCTTAGGGTTTCTTTAATAGCCGTTTTCATCAATTCAAGTTCTGCAGGAGACTTTCTTCCTCTCAAAGCAGAAATAATTTCTTCCGACGAAATCAGTCTGTTTATGTATTCGGTATCTTTCAACTGGTCAACCAATTCAAGGTACATTCCATGCGTAAGTCCGTCAGCAATATTTGAGTCTCTTGAAAAATTAATTGCAATTTTATTCGGTTTATATTTCTGAAGTGTTGTTACCAATGGTTCGTTAATTGATTTCACATAACCAATAATATTCTGGTATGTTCCCTGCATTTGCATATTAGGAACATCCAGGGATCCGAGGATCGCAATTGTATCTCCGGATTTTGTAATAATAAATGCGGAAGGCCAGGTGCAGTTAGTCCCCACAACTATATCCATACTTGGATCTTTAATGTTTGAGCTTTCCCTTACGAAGATAAGCCACATATCAATATTTTTTTCATTCAGAATATTGACTGCCTGTGCAATCTTTTCAAGAATCATTTCTTTTGACATAATACAACCCTTAACTTGATACAGGATTTTTTAGTAGACTAAATTTATTTATATTAAACTTAGCCATTTAAATAAAGCCAGGCAATAATAATTTTTCATCGATATGAACAAAATTCAAGTCATCCAGCAAATCGTTATAATCCTTTCCGTTTCTCTTGCAATTATTTTTCTTTTTAAAAGAATTAATCTTCCAAGCATTCCGGGATTTTTGATTGCAGGAATAATTATCGGTCCGCATGGTTTGGGTTTAATAAAAGAGATATCCATTATCGAAGCAATGGCAGAGATTGGAGTAATTCTGCTCTTGTTTACTATTGGTCTTGAAGTTTCTGTAAGTAAAATTAAACAACTTAAAAACCTTATTCTTGTCTCAGGAAGTTGGCAATTATTTTTAACCATGTTAATTTCCGGCGCATCTTTTTTCTTTTGGGGATTAGAACTGAAACAAAGCATCTTTCTTGGATTACTAGTAAGTATTTCCAGTACTGCAATAGTGCTTAAGCTGTTAACAGATAAAAATGAAATAGATTCGCCTCATGGAAAGTTTGCATTAAGTATTTCAATTTTTCAGGACCTGGCATTTGTGCCAATTATAGTCATCATTCCTATACTCAGTACAAGTAAAGACTCAGACATACTGATTGGAGTTAATAAACTTTTAATTTCGTTTGTACTTTTTATTTTAGCGGTTGTCATATTCAGGTTTGCGTTACCAAAACTTTTAAAACAATTAGCAGAGATAAGGTTAAGAGAAGCTTTTACAATTGGAGTAATACTTTTAATTCTTGGCTCATCTTATATTACCGAATCAATCGGACTTTCTCTTGCATTGGGAGCATTTATTGCCGGGCTCATTCTTTCAGAAACAGATTTTAGCCATCAGGTGGTAGCAGATATTATTCCTCTTAAAGACGCATTTAATAGCCTATTCTTTGTTTCAATCGGCTTGTTGCTGGATGTCAATTATATTTTACAGTTTCCCGTTCCAAGTATTATCCTTACTATCGGATTGATTTTTATAAAAGCACTTGTAATTTTCTCCATAATTGTTTTTATGAAATATCCTCCGAGAGTAGGCATAGTTGCCGGATTTCTTTTAGCGCAGGTTGGTGAGTTCTCATTTGTTTTAATACATGTTGGAATGAATTATAAAATAATTAGCTCTGACCAGTATGCAGCTTTTCTTACTTCTTCTGTCGCGACTATGTTATTAACACCAGTTATTTACCAGGTAGTGCCGAAGCTTTCTCAAAGGCTTACAAAGTATGATTCTCTTGCAGATAGCTCAATGAAAAAGAGCAAGGAAAAATCTCTTATGAACCATGTTATCATAGGAGGGTATGGAATGAATGGTAAAAACCTGGCAAGAGTGTTAAAGGAAACCGGAATAAAATTTATAGCACTTGAGTTAAATCCTAAAACAGTGCGGGAATTCAAGGAGAAAAACGAAAACCTTATATACGGTGATATCACAAAAAGGGAAGTGCTTGAAGAAGCCGGGATTAAAACGGCATCGGTAATTTGTTTTTTAATTTCAGACCCGCTTTCTACAAGGTTTGGAATTAAAATGGTTAAAGAATTGAATCCTAAGGTGCACTGTATTGTTAGAACAAGATATATTAATGAGGTTGAAGAATTAATAAAAATTGGTGCGGATGAGGTCATACCGGAAGAGTTTGAAACTTCGCTTCAGATATTTACAAAGGTTCTGCAAAAATACCATATTCCTCTTAATATCGTTGTTAAACAGGCAAATATTATACGGCAGGAATCTTATGGTATGCTTAGAAAAGATTCAACGGAATTTCATCCGCTTTCCCAAATAGATAAAATTCTGGCTGAAGGTTTGACCGAAAGTTATTTTGTAGAGGAATCCAATCCGAATCTGGATAAGAGTATTAAAGAGTTAAATATCAGAGCTCTTACTGGAGCAACCATAATTGCTATTATAAGGAATGGTATAACAATAACAAATCCGTCAGGAAAAGAAGTCATTAATTCGGGTGATACACTGGTTCTTTATGGTAATCATCTTTCAGTTGATAATGCTATTGCATTGCTAAATACAGGAAATATTGATTAAACAATACCAAGTTTCACTTATTTAGGAAATACGATTTTTAATTTTAAGAAATTTTAATTCCTTAAATACATCAAAACAGGTTTAAGTAACTTAAACCTAATATTAAACGGGCATCAAACTTGAAAGGGCAAGGCCAAAGAGAACTAATGTGCTTATAAAGTTATCGTTAGTTTTGCACTAGGTAAAATTCAAAAAATAATATTTAGGTGTTTTTATGTCAGAGTATATCAACAAAATTATTGCCGAGGTAAAAGCTAAAAACCCGGCAGAACCGGAATTTCATCAGGCTGTTCAGGAAGTTGCAGAATCATTAGATGTGGTTCTTGAAAGGCATCCTGAATACAAAGCAGCAAGAATTTTAGAGAGAATGGTTGAGCCGGAAAGAACTATTATTTTCCGCGTGCCCTGGATGGATGATCAGGGAAATATAAGAATTAATCGTGGATTCAGAGTAGAATTTAACAGCGCTATCGGCCCTTATAAAGGTGGTTTAAGATTTCACCCGTCGGTTACTCTTGGTATACTAAAGTTTTTAGGATTCGAACAGATATTTAAGAATTCTCTTACAACATTACCTATGGGCGGTGGTAAAGGTGGTTCAGATTTCGATCCTAAAGGAAAAAGCGATAACGAAGTAATGCGTTTCTGCCAAAGCTTTATGACCGAATTATTCCGTCATATCGGTCCTGATACTGATGTACCTGCAGGCGATATTGGTGTTGGCGGAAGAGAAATAGGTTTCTTATTTGGTCAGTATAAGAGATTAAGAAATGAATTTAGTGGTGTACTTACGGGTAAAGGATTAAACTGGGGCGGTTCACTTGTTCGCCCTGAAGCTACAGGTTTCGGTGCAGTTTATTTCGCAGAAGAGATGCTTAAGACTAGAGGTGAAAAGATTGATGGAAAAGTATTTGCTGTTTCCGGTTTTGGAAACGTTGCCTGGGGTGCGGTTATAAAAATTAATCAACTCGGTGGTAAGGTTGTAACTCTTTCCGGTCCTGACGGATTTATTTATGATAAAGATGGTATTAGTGGTGAAAAGATCGACTATATGTTAAAGTTAAGAGCAAGCGCACAGGATGCAGTTGAACCTTATGCAAAAGAATTTAAAGTACCTTTCTATGCTGGCAAGAGACCATGGGGAATTAAAGTTGATGTTGCAATGCCTTGCGCAACACAGAACGAATTGGACGGTAATGATGCAAAAGAATTAATTAAGAACGGATGTATTTGTGTTTGTGAAGGCGCTAATATGCCGACAACTCTTGAAGGCTATAAAGTATTTACAGATGCTAAGATTTTATATTCACCTGGTAAAGCTTCCAACGCCGGCGGTGTTGCCACATCCGGATTGGAAATGTCTCAGAACAGCATGCGTTTGCCTTGGTCAAGGGAGGAAGTTGATAACCGTTTACATGAAATCATGATAAGGATTCACAATACCTGTGTTACAACGGCAGATAGATTTGGATTCCCGGGAAATTATGTTATTGGTGCAAACATTGCAGGATTCTTGAAAGTAGCTGATGCAATGTTAGATCAGGGTTTAGTATAAAAGCCCATCCCCCAACCCCTTCCCCAAGGGAAGGGGAATAAGAACTTAATAAAAAAGCCTGCTGTAAAAGCAGGCTTTTATTTTAATTCAAGCATTCAAACAATCAAGCATTCAAAAAATTGTTATAAAGTTTTATACTCCGGCTATTCTGCGTTTATATTCATATAGCGCTTCGCTTAATCTTTCTTTAGCTGTTGTATCACCCGGTACATTATGAGAAGGATGAATATATAATTTAACTCCGCGGTCAGCAAGAATTTCTGCGACAGTTGTTACAGTCATCCAGACTGCTGTTACGAAAGCCATAGTAGAAATTGGGCCTACTTTATCAAAATGATTTTTTAAAGGAACACATGCATCCTGAATAGGAACACAAGTGTCAACAATTATGTCGGCTAATTCAAAAATAGTTTTACCGCAGCTATGTCTTGTTTGTTTACCCTCAGCTTCTTTGGCAGATCCATAGACAATTACTTTCATTCCTTTCTTTTTAGCTTCAAGAGCAACATCAATATTTACTGAATTAATACCTGTATGAGAGAACAACCACATACAATCTTTTGAATCAAAATTGTATCCCTTCATTATTTCATTGCCGTAACCTTCAACTCTTTCAAGGAACACAAACTGATGAACGCTCATACCACCGACAATATTTGTGAAGAATGTAAGCGGTAATTCAATCATCGGATGGAAGCCAACAAACCCACCGATCCTTGGATACATTTCTTCTATTGGTAAAGTAGCATGACCGCATCCAAAAGTATGAACCCATCTACCCGCTTCGATAGTATCTGCCATTATCAAAGCAGCTTTTTGAATATTTTCCATTTGGGTTTGTTCAATTTTATCCATCACTCCTTTCGCGTGGTCCAACCATATTTTTGCTAACATTTTATCTTCCTTATGAAATTATTTATTTGATTTATTAGTTAAACTTTTATTTTGCTTTTTAATCTTCCAAGTGCAATCCAGAAAACCAAAGACATTAACAGAACACTTATTATTTGTATTGTCGGGAATATACCTATTCCGAATGGAATGGAAAGAGAACCGACAAGATAATTTAAAAGAGTGTTGCCAACCAAAGCAATTGTTATTGCAATGCTGAATGCTGTTCCTGTAACTTCGGCATATAATTCTCCGACATAACCAAGTACAACAGGAAAACCTGGGGCGAATCCAATACCTAATAATGCTACTCCAATGTAAGCAATAGTAACTGAGTTTGAAGTTAACAACAGGATTGCTCCGACAAGAATTAATGCCAGGCAGGCAAACTGCACAACAAACGGACGAATTTTTTTAAGCATAAATCCCAACGCTAATCTTGTTATTAACAAACCAAGATTTAAAATTGTAAGTGCATATAGAGAAGATTCAACATTAATCCCTTTGCCTTTTTCAAGGAATGCAGCGCTCCAGTTATTTGTTATACCTTCCAGCCCGCTTTCAAAAAATAAAACAAAACCTAAAAGAATTAATACTGCCGGGCTCTTTATAAGCTTTAAATTTTCAGAAAACTTAGTCCCTTTTTGCTGAATAGGATTCGGAAATTTTATTACAAGGAAATAAATAGTAGGTAACAAAATAAAGAAGCCTACAGAGGCAATTATGTTTGAAACGCTCATCGCCTTTGAAAGCAAGCCAAGTAAGCCGGGCATTCCCATTGCTCCTAATCCAAAGAAAACACCAAGAAAACTTAAATTAGAACCTTTCCCTTCAGCAGTAATAACTGATACTAATGCATTCGTTCCGCCGTTTAAGGAGCCACCACCAAGTCCAATAAGAAAATATGCGAACAATACTAATCCGAAAGAGTTTGTGTAAGCAATTAGTTCAAAGGCGGCAACAAGAAGAACAGAGCTGATAATTAAAAGGGCTTTATATCCATACTTATCTACAAGCGGACCAAAAATAAGTGAGCCGATTAAAATTCCAGCCGGAAGTATAGCAGATAATAATCCAAGTGTTTCGCCGGAAATTCTGTACTGTTCCGTCAGGTAAGACATTATTGTTCCTAAGGACAGAAATGCGATTCCGAATAAAAGCATTCCTAGACAGGCAGCAGCAAATACTAAATTTTTATTATACATTAAACTTCTCCTGATGAGGAATTAAAAATTTTAATCTTCTTTCAACGCAAGATATCCTGCGCCTATTAAACCGGCCTTACCGCCAAGTTTTGAACCTTCAAGTGTAACCTGGTTAATGCTTATAGGCTGAGCCCATTTGCGCGCTTCAATCATTATTTCATTTAAGAATTTTACTGCAGGTCCAAATACTCCGCCACCAAAAATTATTTTTTCCGGGTTGAACAGACTTACTAAATTGGCAACTGTCATTCCCCAGAACTCAATTGCCTGGTTGATAGTATCAACTGCATTCTTATCATTTTCATCATACGCACTAAAGACATCCCGCGCTGTTAGTTCATCAATACTTTTAGATGATAATATTCCTTTTGGATTTTTAGTTACCAGTTCTTTTACAACTTTTGCCAATCCTTCACCGGAAGCATGATATTCAAAGCATCCGCAGCTAACATATTTTTGTTCAAAAGGTCTGTCAAGAGCGAGCCAGCCAATTGCACCGGCAATATCATTTGAACCACGCATTACTTTTCCATCGACCAGAATTCCAGCGCCAATTCCGGTTCCTACTGCAAGAAAGATAGCGTCTTTACAACCTTTTGCAGAGCCCTGCCATACTTCACCAAGTATATAGCAGGCGCGGTCGCTGTCTATTTTTACTTTTATATTTTTTTCTTTTACTACTGAATTTATTTCTTCAAGCAAAGGATAATTATCCCAGCCCGGAATATTAGGTGCCCAGACATTTCCATTCCTGTAAGCAATACCGGGTACACAAATACCGATAGAAGATACAGCAATTTTATTTTCATCAGAATAAGAAAGGAAATCTTTTACAAGTTTATTTATAAGATCTCCAACTTCCTTTCCCTGTCTTTTTTCAAGAGGAAGAATATCCTGTTTAACAATTGTGCCGTCTTCTTTAAAAATTGCTCCGGAAAGTTTTGTCCCGCCAAGGTCTAATCCGATTACGTACATAAAAACTCTGAATTGTTTTTATTGTTAAATTACATCCTCAACTTAGATTAAGGCAAAGAGCATTGCAAGAGGAAAAAAATCTTAAAAAAAAAGATTGACTTTTAAAGGAAAGTTTTAATTGAACTAAGCACTCCATAGGTTCAAATGTGATTTGTCCACGAAATCATAACTAACTTTTTTACTAGTGAATAAAAACACCAAATTAAAATCTGCCCAATGCAAGATGACCGGCGCCGAACAGCCCGGCATTATTTCCAAGCTGTGAAGGCGAGAATTTTACTTTATCGATGCTAAGGGGCTGTGCCCACTTTTTAGCTTCGCTTTTAATTTCATCAATAAAAAATATTCCGGGGCCAAAAACACCGCCGCCAAAAATTAATATTTCCGGGTTAAAAGCACTTATAATGTTTGCCGCAGTAATTCCCCATAGTTCAACTGACTCTCTAATTATTTTTTGCGCAATAGGATCTTTTTGTTTGTATGCATCAAACACATCTCCAATAACAAGGTTCTGAATTTTTATATCTTTGAAGTATCCCGAATAATCATCAATTATATTCAACGATTCTTTAACTCTTGTAATAATTCCTTTACCGGAGGCTAATGATTCAAGGCAACCTTTTTCACTATAAGCATCCTTGTAAGTTCTGTCCACTGCAAACCAGCCGATTGCGCCAACAGCGTCATTAAAACCATGAAGAATTTTTCCGTCGATTAATATTCCCGCACCGATACCGCTTCCAACTGCAAGATAAACAGCATTCTTTGTTTCTTTTGCTGCACCCTGCCAGTGTTCGCCAAGAATGCAGCAGGTACGGTTGTTATCAATTTTAATACGGATATTTTTTCCGCGCAGCAAATAACTTATATCCTGCAGCAATGGATAATTATCCCAACCAGGAATATTAGGTGCCCACACCAATCCTGTTTTTGAATAACAAATTCCCGGAACAGAAACACCCACAGCTTTAATCTGAATCGGCTCATTTTCAAATAGAGAAAGTAATTTTTTTATCTGGTTCTGTATAAGTAAACTAACCTGTTCGCCTTGCTTTCCTTCAATTGAAAGAGATTCCTTCTTCATTACCTTGCCCGCCATACTTATAACTGCACTCGTAACGCTTATACTTGTTAAATCAATTGTTATTACTGCCAAAAATACTCCAAAGTTCTTTTCACATTTGAAAGAAGTATAGTGAAATGAAAAATTACACGCAATAATCTTTTAAAAAAATAGCTTGATTGCTTATCTTAGCAACGGTAAATTAATCATCGAAAATAATATTTCCTTAAAGTTCATTTTAATTAATTCTTAAGGTAACGGAGCAATAATGAAAAAATTAAGACGTTCCAAAAATAAAATGATTGCAGGTGTTTGCGGTGGAATAGGGGAGTACCTCGGAATTGATCCCACTCTTGTAAGAGTAGGATATGTAATTTTATCTTTGGTTAGCGCTGCATTTCCGGGCTTACTTGTTTATATTATTCTTTGGATAGTTATTCCGGAAGAAGATAATGTCTAAAAGAATTCTCCTTGTTTTAATACTTTTACTTATTTGTACATTTGTATTTCCTCAGATTGAGGAGTTTAGTGTTGGTTTAAAATTAGGACCTGGTACAATTAGCGGTAACCTGCCTTCGCAAACGAGTGTGGCTGCAGAATTATTTGTTGATGTTCTGCCAACGGTAACACAGGGTATTCCATTGCGTATGGGTTTAATATATGCCCGCAGGTTCGAAGCTTTTTTACCGCAGGGATTGCGCGGCAAATATTATCCTTTTGTTAAAGGAATTTACATCTGCGGTATTTTGAAACAACCGCTTGGTAAATTAGGATACTTAGAAGAATCACTCGGCCCGTTGTATTTAAATGACAGAACATACAGCGATGTTAATGCAAATGATATCGGAGTGATGTTTTCGCTTTTAATTGGATTGGATTTCCGGTATGGAGAAAAATCCGGATTTGCCTCCGGTCTTGGCGTTGAATACGGAACCACATTTACGAGCACAACTGCACGGTATACAACGGTTAATTTTCAATTGCAGTATTTCTTTTAATAAACTAAAATATATTGTGAGGATATAAATGAAAGAGATTAATTATGTGGTATGGCAGGAAGAGAAATATTATGTTGCCAGATGTCTGAATGTCGAAGTTTCCTCTTTCGGAGAAACATTGCAGGAAGCAATTGATAATCTTAAAGAAGCTGTTGAATTATATTATGAAGGGGAAAACTTTCAGTTACCGGAAATAAAATCTGTTATTTTAGGCAGAGATAATATTAATGCCTAAACTCTATTCATCAAAAGAGATTGAATTAGTTTTAGCAAGGATTGGTTTTTACCACAGAGCACAGAAAGGTTCTCATGGTAAATTCAAAAATGAATCCGGTAGCATCATTATTTTACCAATGAATAAAAAAGAAATACCTTATGGAACATTCAGGAGTATATTAAAACAATTGAATATATCCCTTCGGGAATTTGAGGCTTTGTTAAATAAAAAATAATTTACTTCAGGAGTCTGAAAAAAATTATTCAATCTTTCCTTTCAGAAGTTCTTCCTTTAATCTTTTCGCTTTATAAACATCGGAAATTGCTTCGAGCAAACCTTTGCTGTCAATTGCTACTGTCCGGTTGTTTGCAGGATCAAAAATAAAATCACCTGCATGACTTTCCATATTACCATCAAATACCAGCCCGATGACTTCTAAATTTTTATTAACGGCTGCGCTGCCTGAATTGCCGCCAATGATATCATTTGTTGAAGCAAAATCAAGTGGATATTCAAGATTCAATTCGGGTGCGGGTTTTTGCCAGCGCTGCGGAAGCGTCCATGGAAATTTACCGTTGAATGAATAGTACCTATCATACATTCCGTAATAAGTCGTTTTAGGTGGAGCCAAGGTTCCGTTATATTCATAACTTTTTATAACTCCGTCTGAGATTCTTAAAGTACCGGTGGCGTCCGGTGGAAGAGATTGACCGAATACATCAAACAAAGCTTCACCTAAAAGCTGGTTGTTTAATTGTTCACCCGAATTTAATTCATTTGCTCTCTGCTGAAGTCCCGCTAATTTATCTCTTGTGTTCAGCACGTATTTAATGAACGGATCATTTGAACTGAGAATTGCTTCCGGACCTTCTTTTGCTAATGCAGTAAAATCATCTTTAGATGTTAACCTGGAGTTTTTAAATATAAATTCAACTGCAGCATCACCGGAATTTCCACCGGTTAATTCATCAACAAGCGGATTACTCTTACCGAGATCAGCCTCGATATGTTTTAATTGAACAGCAAGAAGTTTCTTTTGAAGCTCTACATCAAGCTTAGCAGGATACATTTTCTTTATTAATGAATCAGGATTACCCCTGAACTTTTCTTCTCTTGCGTTTTCGGGAAGTTTAAGCTGCTCAGCAAGCTTAATTATATTTGTCGCAAATGTAAAATATCTTGGTCCCCTGAAACCGCCAACCTGGTAAGCATCAATCTCGTAAAATATTTTTTTCATCTCATCTCTTGAAGCTAAAATCTCATCCCATATTTTCCCATACTTATTTTTAAGCGAAGGGTTTTCATTTACTCTCTGCTGAAAAGTTTTTTCAAAATCTTTTTTCTTTGCAATCAGGTAATCGTTATTAAGTTCGGCCAATGTTCCTTCATAAACTTTTTTTGCATTTCCTATACTCATCACCATATTCAGAAGTTCGGATTCTCTTTCCGGGTATTTGTTGAACAGTTCGAAGTACACCGAATAAATATCTTTAAACCAGCCTGCAAGGTTGGGATACTGGTACTCTCTTTTAAATTCCAACTGGGCTAATGTCTGCAATCGTCCTGTTCTGCCAGGATTACCAATTACAAATATCGGTTCATTTTCTTTAGCGCCGTCCGGATTGAATTTGAAGTAATCTTTTGTCTTTATCGGTTTCCCACTGTCATTGTAAGCGCGGAAAAACATGAAGTCCAATTCATAACGCGGGTAAGTAAAATTATCGTAGTCCCATCCTGTAGAGGCGATATTAAATTCAGGAGCCATAACAAGTTTAATATTGCTGTATCTTTTATAACCGTACAGTGAATATTTTCCGCCGTTATACAATGGAATTACTAAGCAGGTCAGCCCGGTTTTTTCTGAATATGATTTTTCTGTCTCTTTAATTTTCAGGTTCTTTAATTTAATCTTCTCGTTATCATCCGAACCTGATTTAATTGCAGCTTTTATTTCATCGGTTACATCTTCAATTAGCAAAAGCTGATCTACGTATAAACCGGGAATATGTCTTTCTTCTTCAAGTATATTGGCAATAAAACCATCTTTAAACAAATCTTCACCCGGTTTCTGAACTGTTAGCATGGCATCGCGTCCGCAATGATGGTTAGTCATAATAAGTCCATCCTCTGAAACAAATGAAGCAGTGCAGCCGCCATCAAATTTAAGTGCACACTTACGTGCTTTTTCAAGCCATTCCTCCGATGGTTTGAATCCATATTCTCTTTCGAAGTATTCTAGCGGCGGATTATCAAACGTCCACATTTTGCCCATATCAAACTGGCCTGCTTTAACGGTATCAAGTTTTGGGTTTGATAGTTGTGTCTGTACAGATGAAGCGCAATTTGAAAACACTAAACAAAGGTTAAAAAAGAATAGCGAATAAAATATTCTGGATGGTTTCATTTTACTTTCACATATATTGTTTTTTAAAGTAAAGCAAAGATACTCCAGTAAAAGCATTAAGGTCAAATGCAATTTAAAACTGTTATATGTTGAAAAACAGTTAATCGTATTCAATAAAAACAAAATTTTTCTTGTTTCTTATTTCCTATCTCTTAATTTGCTTCTGTAAATTTAATTTTATAATCAATAAGGGGATCTTGCCATGAAAAAACTATTTGTAATTTTCATTGTTCTGATTTCTTTTTTTGTCTCTTCCAATTACTTTGCCCAGGGTAAGATTATGCAAGGAATGTATAAGCTTGGCGGCAATATTACTTTTTCCACCAGCAGTAATGAAACTGATCTTTATGATGAATCGCGTACAAGTATTTATTTTAGCCCGTCTCTTGCTTACCTGATAACGGATAATCTGGAGATTGGAGGAACAATTGGTTTCTCTTACTATGAAACAAAAGAGGAGGTAAAAGCAACACAATATTATGATGCTCATACTTCTAAGTATTACGGTAGGAATTATTTTATTGGTCCAACTTTACGCTATTATTTCGTTGCAGGGAAAATTTTTCCATTTGTTGGCGTAGGTTTTAGTTATACTACAAACAAATTAAGTGGTGAAAATAAATCTGAAAGCCGGATGTTTAACGCCACAATAGGTGCAGAGATATTTTTATCTTCCGAAGTAGCTGTTGAACCATTCATCAGGTATTATATTACGAATTATGGCAACGGTAATTATAATACAATTGGCGCCGGAGTTGGTATAAATTATTTTATAGTCAGATGACGGTTTTAGAAAAAATATCTGGTTATTTGTCAGGCAGTCTTTATATAAACAGAAACTAAAACAATTTTATAAATGAGGGATCATAAGATGAAAAAATCAATTGTAATTTCAATCGTTCTTGTTTCCTTGTTTGCTACAACAGGCCTTTTTGCACAGGGAAAAATTTATAAGGGTATTTATAAACTTGGCGGCAATATTATGTTTACTTCCAGCAATTATGAAACTGACTTTTCTAAATCTACTCATACAGGATTTATTTTTACTCCTTCATTATCTTACCTTATTACCAACAATTTAGAGATTGGCGGTAACATTGGATTTAAATATGAAGAAATGAAGAGTGAACCGAAGAACACACAATACGGACATACTTCAAAATTTATTGACCGGAATTTTGGGATAGGACCAATGATTCGTTATTATTTTAATGCAGGCAATTTTTATCCTTTCATTGGTGGGTCTTATTATTATTCTACAAACAAGTTATCCGGTGATAATAAATCTGAAGACAGAACCTATGCTGTTTTTATTGGTGCAGAAATCTTTTTGTCATCGGGTGTAGCTGTTGAGCCGCTTGCTAAGTATGGAATAACAAATTACAGCCAGGGTGATGAGTGGAAATCATTTAGTTTTGGTGTTGGCATAAATTATTTTATTGTTGATTGAAATAATAATTCAACAATAGAGAAAAATTATTTATATGATGAGACGTTCAGGTGAACGTCTCTTAATTTTTACTTCAGCAAAATCATTTTCCTGCTGATTATTTTGTCGGCAAATTCAATCGTGTAAAAATAAACACCGCTGGAAAATTTACTGCCGTCAAACTTCACTTCATAAATGCCTGGTTTTTTATTCTCATTAACCAGTGTAGTTACTTCTCTGCCAAGTATATCAAATATTTTCATCGTTACTAGTAAAGACGATCCGCCTGCGGCGGAATGCCCCGTCTCTACATTGGGAATTGTAAATTTTATTGTTGTAACGGGATTGAATGGATTAGGATAATTCTGTTCTAACCTGAACCTGTTTGGAGAATCAATTCTTTCATCATTACTTAAAATTATATTTGATCGTGAAGTCTGAAAAGTGAATTTATCATCAGTTGAAAGGGGACGAGTGGTCAGTACATAAACAGTGTCCCCTTCAGTAGGCATAATTACAGTTTCTCCTGAGTACATAGTTGAGATTTGAGCGTAAGTGTTATTTGCTGCCTGCTGGTATGGCGGTGGAGTAATAAAAACAACCGGCTCCTTTGGGCTCCAGCGTTTGTTTTTTGTTGCTGTTGCTTCAGATACAAGCGTTGTTATTTTTTTATTCTCGGTAATATCCCAGGCAAAGAAAGGCACAATAATTTCTCTTAATCCGTTGCTTCTGTTTAAGGCCGTGTCAAGCGGAAAAGCATAATCTCCGTTTGCAAGCGTATCGGTTTTTCCCCAGACCAATATTGCATCAATCGGAGGTAATTTTTTTGTACCGAATGCAGGTTGCCCGACTGTACAACTGATATTTGTCCCGGAATGATTTTTAAAATATGAATTAGTTTCATCCAAGGCTAAATCTAATTCTGGAATTAATTCTACCTGAATACCATCAAATATTGGTGTTGATAGAAAAACCTTTTCGGCATTCAGCAGGAAAAAGTTTTCTACCGGAGCAGCACCAGTAGAAAGGTTTTTAATTGTTGTTATTATTGAATCATCCGAAACATAACTAAAACCCATTTCATAAGTATTCCCGGTAATCCTGGTAGAGTCGACAATGTGAACCACGAATTCCGTAGTTGTTCTTCCTGATGGATGTTTGTATGAATCCGGTTCAACATAACCCTGAGGTTCATAGAGATTTATCTGCTTGCCGATAATATCATAATCTTTTCCAAATTGATTCCAGCTTGCCCAAACCACAAGCAACTCATTTTCGCTTTTTACAATTACGTCCGGTTCCCATTGATAACTTTCCGAATAATCATTGACCTGTGTTTCAAAAGTTTTACGCAAGCCGTTTTCATCAAACAGGGAAGCATAAACTCCCTCGCGGTTTCCATCCTGTTTCCAGCTTGACCAGACAACCGCAAATTCTTTTCCGCTTGTTTTTACAATACGCGGCAGCCATTGATACTGCGGAGTAGATTTGTTTATTAAAATTTCTTCACCGACTTTTTCTGCATTGCTGTTAAACCTCTGAACATAGATCCCACCATCAGAACCGTCTTGTTCCCAACTGCACCAGGCAATTGAAAAACTATCATCATCAAAAGTTGTAATATCGGCAAACCATTGGTAATCATTTACATAAGTATTAACCTGGAATTCATTCCCGATTTTATTCCCGTCTTTATCAAATATTTGTGCGAATACACCGTAACCGGATTCAGCAGGTTTATCCTGCTTCCAGGATTCCCATACAACAATAAAATTTCCGTTTGAAAAATATTTAACTGCAGGTTTTGCCTGGCTGTATGCGGTAGTTGTGTTAACAAGAAATTCATTCCCGTTTTTTTCAAACCTGTTCTTATAGATTTGTGCATAGATACCTCTGTCGCTACCGTCCTGATCCCAGGAATCCCAAACCACAACAAATGAACCGTCATCAAAAATATCAACATCAGGATCTGCCTGCGAATTTGCAATTGTCGTGTTAACAACAAATTCAGTTGTTATAGAAGAAAGGATTGGACTGTAAACTCTTGCTTTAATATCATAAGCCGAATCGAGATTTGAAAAGCTTTGCCATGCAGCCACATAAATTCCTGTTTTATTAACAGCCAATGCGGGTTTCTCCTGGTTTCCCCGTGAATCTGTATTAAATTTTTCTTCCGGAAAAACTTTATTGTTATTGTGATCAAATAACTGGAAATAAATATCCCCTTTGGAATTGCCCGAAGCCTGGTTTATAGAAGTCCAGACTACCATATATTCACCTGAAGGAGTTGTTGCAATCTGCGGATCACGTTGTGTTGAATCTGAATAAGTATTAACAACAAATTCATCCTGAGCCTTAACCTCGCGAAGCGGGGAGATGAAGGATGATATGATTATTAAGTTAAGCAGGAAAAATACTTTTCTCATTTTCATCTCTCCTTACTTCATCTGGAAATCTAAGAGTGGGTAACTGCTTGAACCGGGATAAGTATAGTGCCACCATTCGGAATCATACTTACTGAAGCCGCCTACATTTGTCATCATATTAAGAAGAAGTGATCTGTTTGCAATTGCTTCCGCAGGAAGATTATTATAGGTATGGCTTGCTTCTTCACCAAACCAATCAAATTCTGTTGGCATTAATAATTCTTTACCGGTTGATAAATTAACTATTGATAAATCTATTGCGCCGCCGCGGTTGTGTACAGAACCTGATGACGGATCAGCAACATAAACCGGATCGGGAAAAATTTCAAACATCAGGTATTGAATTGCCCTTGGTCTGTAGGCATCATAAATTTTTATTCCAAGACCATTTGGATATGTTGTTCCATTGTATGAAGTGATTTTTCGAAGACTATCCTGAACCAGTTTTAATTTTTTTGTCGCGCCAAGTGCAAAAAGTGCTTCATCAGTTGAGTACAGTTTTTGGCTTGTAAAGTTATTGATTGTATTATATCTCAGATCCAAAACAATATCAGGGATTATTTCTTTTACATTCACAAGTTCATCTGCGGCTGTTTGGGCTGATGTATAAACAGAAAAGATAAAAATGAACAGAAAGAGTTTACGCATTTTTTACCTCTATTTAATTTATGAGGAAAACCTACAATGTGAAAATAAAGAGAAGGAATGAAATATTCTTTAAAAAATAAAAAGCCGTCGTAATGACGGCTTAATATATATTTGGAATAAAAATAAAATCTTTACCAGAAAAATATAATAGCTTTAAAAAAATATATTACAGATGAGTACAAGAAAGAGAGACATTTTTGAGTTATTTAATTGTTTCTTTATAACAACGACTTTCAATGATTGGTTGAAGCTGCTACTCGAAGATAAATATTATTTTGAAATTATTCATTCAATTGACTTCTGCCTGAAAAAGTATAAAGCAGATTTAATTGCCTACGTATTAATGCCAAATCATATTCACTTGATACTATTCTATAATGGAAAAACAGAAGTATCCGGATTTATGAGAGACTTTAAAAAATATACATCCACAAGAATACGACAATTGCTTGAAGAGGATGGAAAAACAAAAATTTTAGAAAGACTAAGATATAATATTAACAGGCAGAAATTTAAGGTATGGAAAGACAGATTTGATGCAGTAATAATAAGGCATAAAAATGTTTTGATAACAAAAATAAAATATATTCATAATAACCCGGTAAAATATGGACTTGTTGAAAGAGAAGAAGAATGGAAATATTCAAGTTCAAGCTTTTATAAAACCGGTAAGCAAGGTGTACTATCAATTAAACATGCAGGTGAAATAATATAGATGAAATATTTCCACGTCAGAAGGAAAGCTCTGCCAGTCAGGAGGAAACTCCTGACTGGACAAAAAGCCCTATTTATTTAGTGCCTTTTAACTCTTTTACAAGTCTGTCTGCTTTGTAAATATCTTTAAGGCATTCCATCATTCCCTGCGAAGCAACATTAATGCTGCGGTTTGTTTTTGTATCAAACAGGAAGTCACCGTTAAGGCTTTCAATGTTGCCATCGAATGCAATACCGACTATCTCCATGTTTTTATTTATTACCGGGCTTCCGGAAGCGCCGCCTGTAAGGTCATGTGTAGTAATAAAATTGAACGGAACACTCAAATCAAATTCTGCCGGGGGATTTTTCCAACGGTCAGGCAGGTTCCAAGGATTCTTCCCTTCAAATGAATAATAACGATCGTACATTCCGTAAAATGTTGTCTTTGTAGGTGCTTTCGTTCCGTTGTAATCATAATCTTTTATAACACCGTCAGAAATTCTTAATGTAAATGTAGCATCAGGAGGAATTGAAGTTCCGTAAACTTCAAACAGAGCTCTGCCTATTTTCTGGTTATAGGTTTCTTCTTTTGTTATAAGCTCATTCTGTTTTGCTCTTAACTCTTTTAATTTATCTTCTGTGTTCAGAATGAAATAAATAAACGGATCATCGGAGTTCAGAATTTCATCAGGAGATTTTTTTAAGAACTCCGCAAGCGATTCTTTGGTATCAATCTTTGAGTTATTCAGAATATAATCTGCGGCAGCTTTTCCTGTTTTGTTGCCGAATAACTTCTGAACCAATTCGTTTTGATTTCCTAAAAGACTTATAATCAGGTCAGCATGTGCTCTTAGCAGAATATCGTTTTTGCGTTTAGAGAAATCTTTCGGAAATATTTTAAGCTTAGTTGAATCAAGCTGCTCACCCTGGTACTCGGGCAATCTTTCATTCTCCGGTAACTTTAGTTGTTTTGCGAGCAGAATTACTTCTTTGGCAATGTTAAAATAATCTGATGTTAGTAAAGGATTAAGACTATAAGCACTTAATGTCGGTGTAAGTTTTTTTAGCTGTGCTCTTATCTCTGCAATATTTTCCCAGGCATCACCGTAATCATTTTTTAATTTTGGATTTGCATCAACAGCAGCTTTAAAGTTTTTCTCAAAATCTTTTTTACGGGCCATCATATAAGGATCATGCAGACCGGTTATCATTCCGGCGTAAACTTTCTGGCTGTTTGCAAGATACTGTAAATTATCTCTTAATTCTGCCTTGTGTTCTGTTTCGTTTTCTAATCTGTCTTTAACTGCTTCTATGGCTCCGTTAAGCATACTCAATGTAACCGGGTAAGCAATATCCCGGAAGTATTCTAACTGAGAAATAGTTTTAAGGCGGTTAGTTCTTCCCGGGTTTCCAACAGCAAATAATGGCTCACCTTCGTAAGCGCCGTTTTCCGACCATTTAAAATAATTTTCTGTTTTTAATGGCTTGCCGCTGTCATCATAAACTCTGAAAAAAGTAACATCGAGGTTGTAACGCGGGTAGGTGAAGTTATCATAATCGCCACCGAAGAAACCGACTGAGGTTTCAGGAGAAAAAACTAATCGTACATCATTATAGCGCTTAACTCCATACAAGGAATATTTACCGCCATTGTAAAGTGATACAACAGAGCACTCAAGTTTTGTTTCTGCTCTGTATTTTGAAGAAATTTCAGCAATCTTTTTTGCTTTATTATTTGATTTTTCTTCACTCGTTTTACCTGCATCAATTGCATCCTGCACTTCCCTGGTAACATCCTTAATTAATATCAGCTGTTCAACAAACAACCCTTCCACCGGTCTTTCGTCCTCAAGCTTCTCAGCATAAAAACCTTTCTCCGGCAAATTCTCACCTTCTTTTGAAACCTGGGTAACGCTGGTTTCACCGCAATGATCATTCGTCATTATCAAACCATTTTCAGAAATAAAGGAAGCTGAGCAGTAATTGGCGAATTTGAGGGAAGCTTTTCTTACATCATCAAACCATTGTTGTGTCGGTCTGAAACCATACGTTTCACTGAAATAATCAAACGGGGGATAATCAAAAGTCCACATCTTCCCGGTATCAAACTTCTGGGCTTTTACCGTATCTATTATGAGTGCAGTATTGGAAGAATTATTGATTGAAATATTTGAGGCTGTACATCCGGCAAAAGTCAGTATTATTGTAGTCAGGATGAAATAAAGTTTTTTATAATTTTTCAGAGTCATACTAATTCCTTATTAGTTCACTAAAAATTAATATTAATAGTTCATTCAAACAAACTAATCTTTTAAGAAGTAAATGAAGGATCAGGAAGTGATTGTAATGTATTAGATGTAAGATTCAGGAGTATAAACAGGTTCAATTTCCCATTCATCTTCTACTGTACCAACACAATGCGAACATTTATCGACATAGAAAACAGTTTTTTCTTCACTTGGGGCAGCATGTATAAAATTAATTATAACCTGGCAACTGGCACACTGAACTACATGTGAAGTCTTCATTCTTGCTTTGCAGGATGGACACAAATAACCTAATTCAGATGTAGTCTTGTTTGGATCAACAAGAAAAAAAGAATTACATCTTGTGTTATTACATTTTACAAAGTGGAATTTAGCCGTAACTATTTGTTCGATAAATCCTCCAAAAGTTTAGTGCTAAACTAAAAAGTTGTTTAATAAAAAGCCACATAAAAATTTATCCTTTTAAAGAAACTTCAGGAAAAATTTTTGTTTACATAAAAACAACTATTGGAATAATGTAAGTGTGCTAAATAAATCTCGTATAAAAAATGAATTTCAAAATAATGAGTAGCCTGTTTATTGTTAACCTCTAAACCTGAGAACAGGTATAGAGCAGTATTATCCGAACACAGAGCAAATTAGTTTCAGCCCAATTAAGTTGGGTTTATTACTTTAATTCTTTTCTGCAAAGAGAATTTCATAAGTAAACTTACTGAGTGAATGATTGTGAGGCTTGCAATTGTTCAGTAGAAAGAGAAAGATATAGATAAAGGAAATTTTAATTAGTGAAGGTGAAATTATAAAATGAAAAAAGCCATCTTGGGTAAGATGGCTTTTTTTGAGTAAAAAGTGAGCTGGCGGGCGGACTTGAACCGTCGACCTGCTGATTACAAGAGAACGGGGATATTTACTTTTCGATAAAAAACAAAAGCATTTTTGTTTTGTAGGTACACTTTTAGGTACTAAATCGGGAGTAAAATAAAATGTATATGTACCTAATCAAAGAAAAATCTTCACCTTTTTACCAAGTCATTTATTTGAATGAAGGTAAAAGGACTAAGATCACTACAAAAGCAATATACAAAAATGATGCTTTGAAATTTCTAACCGATTTTAAAATTAAAATAACTAAAGAAAAGCAAAAACCTGTTGTTGATCTTAAAACTTACCAGGTAGAATATTTGGAGTTTATTTCTCATACTAAAAGCAAAGCATATAAAAGATCAATTAAACTTTCTTTAAAAATGTTAATTGATTTTGTTGGTAATATTGACCTACGAAAAATTGATAAAAGAATAATTGAAAAATTTATTTCATTGACTTTTCAAAGAACTGAAAGCGGAGCTAATTTATATTATCGTACATTGAAAGCAGCATTTAATAAAGCTGAAAGTTGGTCTTATATTGATGGGAATCCTTTTACTAAACTTAAGCAGCCAAAAGCAAGAAAGAATTTGCCGGTATTCTTAAGTGAAGATGAATTTAATTTATTTATTTCATTCGTAGATAAACCACTATTGAGGGATTATTACACCTTATTATTTAACACCGGTCTAAGAGCTTCAGAGGGGACTAACCTTCAGCTTTCTGATATTGATTTGACTAATAGAATTATCCGGATAAGAAACAAAGAAAACTATTCTACCAAAAGTAAAAGGGAAAGAATCATTCCTTTGAATGATACTGCTTTTAATATCCTGGCAAATAGAATTCCAAAGATACACCACTTGAATTTTAACCAGTATGTATTTTATAGGATCGCTGCTGATATACCATTGACGGTTGATTATGTATCGAAACAGTTTAAGAAAAATGTTAGAAGATCGGGACTAAATCCACAGCTACATTTACACAGTTTA
>QZKB01000067.1 GCA_003599415.1 Ignavibacteriales bacterium
TTCTTTACCAGGAGCTATTGCAGCGGGACCAGTGAGTAAAAGTTCTTTTAGTAAGTATAAGATTCTGATTGAAAGTGCTGACAGGTTTAAGAGGTTCCAAACATCTGATGCCGTTTATTATGATGATAGGATGGACTATGTTACAAACGAGCCGACAATTTCTGCTAATGCCACAGGTTTATTTGTAATTGGATGGTTTTCCGGAAAATAAATAGGATTGTTTTAGGATGGTACACATCTTTAAATATTCTCAGAGTGAATCATTTGTACTAATTGGCGAATTTGTTTATACACATAAATCTACCTTTTTTAAGGCACATAATTTGTCATTTTTAGACTAATTTAGGACTGTCTATGAAAAAGAATATACAATTAATACCATCTGGTGTGACATTAGTTGATCAGACCTGGGGCGGCTTTTATAAAGGCGGTTCTTATATTTTAATCGGACCGAGGAAATCCGGGCGCACACTTTTAGGTTTGCAATACGCTTTACAATCCGCCAAACAAAAAGAAGTCTGCTTGTATTTTACAACAATGCGTCCAAAGGATTTAATGATTCAGGCTGCTTCTATAGATTTTGATTTGCAGAATTATATGAATCAGAATCTAATTGTTGTTGTTAGAGTTGCTCCACCGAATGATATAAATGATATAAGAAATTCTGACGATTACCTTGTTGAGTATTTCAAGGATATTGTTACTGTTGTTAATCAGTTTTCTCCTAACAGGATTATTTTTGATGAATTAACTCCTTACCTGAGTTTTTCAAATCTTGATGTACTGAAAGATACTTTTTTACAAACGATTGAAACGATTGAAGAGAAGGATATAATAAGTTTGTTTATTGTTGGTGAACCTGCTACTCCGGTTGCCCAATCCATAGTTGATGTAATGGCACAGTTTGTTACCGGAAGTATTTACCTGCAGAAGAGACCAACGGTTATGGAGAATAAATATCAAGGTGGTAAGATGACCATCACTCCTAACATCGGACATACAGAAGGTCAGTTTACTGCTAATTATTTTATTGAGCCATACAAAGGAATTGTTGTTGATTATAAACCGTCATATCCAACATCAACAGGAATTCAGGCCCCTGCCCAGAACAGCTTTTTTAATCAGCCTGCGCAAACAAATAAAAAGGATTCAAAATATCTTAGCTTATCAAGTTTCGAGGTTCAGTCCGAACCTTATTCATTTTCGAACTTATATGATTATAACGATTTTCTTTTGTTACTGAATAACCAGATAGCGCTGTATAAAAGTACCGGCCAGGTATTTAATCTTGTAACATTCAAATTAGATCATGCAGCCGAACAGCAGGGTTTAATTACGATGAATCAGTTACAAAATGCAATCAGGCTTGGTTCCGATAAAAAAGATAAGATTTGTTTGAAAGACAATAAAGTTATTGTTTTAATTACTCGTAACGATAAGAAAATTGTCCAGGAATTAATCTCCAAAATGCAAAACAATCTGCCAAGTGTTAATCCGGAATACATAAGGGCAGTTGTAAACAACATTTCCGTACTTTCTGTAGAAATTGATGAACACATTGAAAATGCCGAATCACTAATGGATTACATAGCTTCAGATGAAACTCATTTCCGGAATAATTACGATAGTTTCAATAATTATAATAAATTCTGATGAAGCATTTTACCAAAACAGTATTTTTTCTGTTTGTAATCTGTACCTTATCTTTTGCACAAACTGCCAACGATGCAATTAAGAGAGAAGCTCTTACCCATATGCAATATGGGCGGTACGGTGAAGCAATTGACCTTCTGAATAAATACATTTCTGCATTACCACACAAAGCCGAAGGTTTACATTTACGCGGTTTATGTTATGAAAAACGCGGTCAGTATGAATGGGCTGCATTGGATTTAAGACGTGCAGTTAAATTAGCTCCAGATGATCAAAAATTACGTGAAGACCTGAACAGAGTTGAAAAAATTTGGCATGAACTTCTTAATAAAAAAATTGAAGGCCATAAACGGGAAATAGCAATCAATCCTAATGTTGCAGTAAATTATCTTGAAATTGGTAAATGCAAAAAAAATCTTGGTGAATGGAAAGAAGCTGAACAGTGGTATGATGAATATCTGAAAAGAGATGAAAATGCTTCTTCTGATGAAGTAATACGTTATAGTGAAATTCTTTCTAAGAACGGTTCAATTGTTAAAGGAGAAAAAATATTAAAGAAGTATGTTGAAAAGTATCCCGATGATCAACGTCTTTGGAGCAGATACGGATTTTTTACAATGTGGCTTGGCAAAAACAAGATTGCAATTATGGCTTTTGAAAATGCTCTTGCATTAAAACCTTATTTCAAAGAAGCCCAGGATGGTTTGGATCAGGCTAAAGGGAAGCCATACTTGTTTGAGTGGGTTGATACCTTATCCCGAAGAAAAGCACAACAAGCTCCTCCGGAATTTAATATTGATAAATATTACCGGATTGTAAGAAAAAATGCTGAAGATAGTGAAACAAGATTATTGCTCGTACAGGAACTGATAAAATATGAAAGAATGGAAGAAGCATACCAGCAACTTCAGATTTTACAAAAGAAAAATCCGGATGATCCTACTATAAGACCGTTGATGGATAGCGTTACAACATTTAGGGATGTTGTCTATAAAAAAAGGTTAGTTGATTATAACAATAAGCTTGCCTTAAATCCGAAAGATAAAGAAGCCGCGCTGAAAGTAGCTGAATATCAGGGTAACCTGACGAACTATGATAGTGCAATTGTTGTTCTCGAAAATTATCTTCAGGGTGTTCCGGATAATCAGGAGAGTGATGTTCGCTTCCGTCTTGCTCAGTATTCAGCGTGGAATTATGATTGGGAAAGGGCAATTGCCCAGTTGAATATCTTACTTATACAGGATCCAAATAATCTTGAATACCAGATGCTTAGAGGGCAAATTTCAGTTTGGAATACTTCTGACCTTGATCTTGCTGAGAAATATTTAACGAATGTTTATGATAAGCAACCGGAAAATTTCGCTGCTCTTCTTTCACTATCTACACTTTATTGCTGGAAAGATGATTTTACTACCGCGAAAAAATTCCTGGATCTTGCAGAGAAAATAGATGCAACTGATACTTACTTTATTACAACACAGCAGTTATATGAGACTGCAAAAGCAAATGCCGAAGAGAGAAGAATATTAGATATAAGAGTTGAAGGTGGAAAATTAGCAATGGAAGGTGATTGTGAAGGAGCACTTACTAAATATGATGAGTATTTTACATACAAAACTGCGCCGGAAAAAACTGCTCTTATGGAATATGCAGAAGTTAATATGTGCGTAAAGAATTTTGGTAAAACGGTGGAAATCTGCAACCAGATTCTTGAACAGGAATATGATTATAATGCAGCTATGCTAAGAGCCAAAGCATACCTATGGGGTGGCGATTCTCTGACTGCAGTTTCCGAATTTCAAAAGCTGGCCGATGAAGATTCATCAAGTTGGGAAGCAAAATTCTATCTTGCTGAAAGTTACCAGGTTACAAGGAATTATGATGAAGCAAAAGACATCTATGATCTTCTTCTTGAAAACGAAACGGATTCAACAAAGATAAAATTAATTCAACAGAGAATTGAATGGATTCCTGTTGTTGGTATAAAAGGAATCATTTCAAGGTTTCCAAACTCTGTTGGGTTCGCTCCTATATATAATTATTACTCCGATAATTTCGACCTTATATTTAAAAGCTGGGGCGGACGTTTGGATTTAGGACTTACAAGTTTTCTGACTATCGGAACAAGTTTTAGCAGAGGTGATCTTAGCAAGGAATGGGCTCAAAGGAACTATACAATTCTGAAAGCACATTTAAACATCTGGATAACAAGCAAATTTGTTGCAAGTTTTGGCTTTGGAAATTTGACCTACGAAGGTTACTCAAATAGGAACGTAAGTGATATCACAATGAAATATGAGAATAAAGATCATTTCTCTGTTGCAGGTATCTATGACCATACAGATGCAGCATTGGTTCTGTATTCTCCGAGTCTTGTCTTTTACGATATTGCAACCGACTACAGAATTTTATCTGATCTATACAAATTAATGTTTTACTACTATCCAAGAAAAGAATTGAAGTTTTCAGGTTATTATCAGTTTCTGGATCTGACTGATGGTAACCTTGGTAATGATCTTCAACTTAGAATTGGCAGATTGTTTGAGTGGGACATCTGGGCTGGATACGAATATTTCTATTCAAACTATGCAAGGAAATCTAAATTCTATTACTCACCTAGCGATTTTGAATCTCATAGCCTATGGCTTGACTGGATTGTTCAGAATGATGAAACGTTGGAAGTAGATATTAATGGTAAGGTTGGCTATGTACCTGCAAGCGATTTTCTTATCCGTGAAGTTGGTGCTGGTATAACCTATAAACCCATTAAGAATTTGTCCATTACTGGTAAGATTACACTCGGAAGCACTTACAGGTATGATGCAAGTTATAGATTTATTTCCAGTTCCATTTATGCGTACTGGAGTTTTTAACATTAACAGGAGTAAATATTGATGTCCCGATTAATACAATCACTTATTTTATTTGTAATGATCTTTTCTTCTAATGGTTTTTATGCGAATACAAATACCGGTTCAAATTCCGGTAGAGATGTTTATTTGTGTGAAGAAGCCGCAAGAGACAATGTTAGTTATTATGGCTCTTCTTATGGAAAGAAAGTTCCTATTACAGGTGATGTAAGTCAGTTGAGATATTTCTTTAATGCTCTCAAGTTAAGTAAAAGCTCCAGAATAAGAGTTGCTCATTACGGAGATTCAATTATTCTTGGTGATGTTATTTCGGAGGGATTACGTGAAAACCTTCAGGCTAAGTTTGGAGGTAACGGTGCCGGTTTTGTTGCCATTAATACAGATGATTTTGGTATGAGAAAAACTACAACGATAAAATTCTCAAACGACTGGAACGAAGCTTCTGTTTTCAAACGCAATCCTAAAAACTGGCCGCTTGGTATAGCCGGTAACGTATTTATGCCTTCGGCAAACAGCTATGTTCAGTATGAAACTTCAAGGTTATCCAGATCATTAAAATCATTTAAGAATGTATACCTTTATTATAAAGGTTCTAATGGAATAGGCTCTGTTGATTTCTCATTTAACTCCGGTGGAACTCAAAGTAAAAAACTTGCTTCTACAGACAGGGTTAAAGATTTGCTTGTAACATCTTCATCAGATGCAACTTCAGTCAAATTGACTTTTAAATCCTGCACCAATACTTATTTTTATGGCGTCAGTCTTGAAAATGGTAATGGTATTTACGTTGATAATTTTCCGATGAAGGGCCAGTCGGGCATAATGTTAGTTGATCTTACACAACCTGTACTTAAAGAATTCAGCTCCTTGCTTGATTACAAACTTATAATACTCAATTTTGGTGTTAATGTAGTATCGCCTGAATATAATGATTATGTCTGGTATGAGAAAAAAATGGAGAAAGTAATTGATCATTTTAAAAGCGCATTTCCAAATGCATCAATTCTTATTGTTAGCGCAGGTGATAAAAGTGTGAAAAAGGGAATGAGTTTTTCAACAGATCCTCAGATTGCACTTTTACTTAAATCTCAAAAATTAATTGCTGAAAAATCAAAAGTGGCATTCTGGAATTTATACGAAGCAATGGGAGGCGCAAATGCTATGGAAAGCTGGGTTAGCGCCAAACCTCAACTTGCACTAAAAGATTATTGCCATCTTACTTCTGAGGGAGGAAAAGTAGTTTCCGATTTATTATCCGAAGCATTATTGAGTGCATATAATAAAGCTAAATAGCATCATTTTACGAGTGGTTCATTTTTATACTCGTGTTTGTTTCTGAAACAACCTGCCATTATGAATTATGTAAATTCTGTGAATTTATGTAGTTTTGAATGGTATGGAAATTGACCTTTTGTATTTTAAAAAAATTATTAAGGGAATGCCTAATACTAAAGACATATTAAAACGCAAGATAGTCTTAAATAACTTCGAACCTCTCAAAGATTCGAGCGGAAAGGATAGAAAGTTATTAAGATTAATATTTATTTCAGGAGCGCTTTCTGTTTTATTTCTTGCTATAATTATATTCACATTACCTTATACTGACCTTTCATTAAGCAGCTTGTTTGTATTTTCATCCATTGTCTCACTGGTAATATTCCTTTTCGTCTTATTATTCAGATATTTCTCTATCCTGGTGATGGCCTACTTGTACATTACAAGGTACACGGTTCAACAGAAGAATACATACACTCCATTTGTTTCTATTATTGTTCCGGTTTATAATGAAGGTAAAGTTCTAACAGAATCAATTAAATCCCTGTTAAAACTAAATTATTCGAATTACGAAATAATAATTGTAAACGATGGTTCAACAGACAATACAAAACAAGTGGCCCAATCATTAGTTGGGTTGCAGGACGGGTTAAATTCAAAAGTCAGAATATCACTTGTCAATAAAGCTAACGGTGGAAAATCCCGCGCGTTAAATGCAGGCATCCAGGTCTCCAAAGGTGATTTTGTATTGTGTATGGACGGTGATTCACAGCTTTCTCCTGATACTTTGAAATACGGCGTTTCGCACTTTATTGATCCTGCAATAGGTGCAGTTGCCGGCAATGTAAAAGTATTGAACAGGAAGAAATTTCTTACCGATCTTCAGAGTCTTGAATACCTCGAAGGTTTGAACATGCCAAGAAGCGCTCAGAGTTTTCTTAAACTTGTAAATATCATTCCTGGTCCAATTGGAATATTCAGAAAAAAAGCTATTCAGGATGCAGGGTGGTATGCAAGCGATACATTTGCTGAAGATGCTGATCTGACTCTTAAAATTTTAGCTGCCGGCTGGAAAATTTATTATGAACCAATGGCTATTTCCTGGACTGAAGCCCCGGATAAATTAAATCAGTTATTGAAGCAGCGTTACAGATGGACAAGAGGTATAATTCAGTCTATCCGTAAACATAAAAAACACTTGATGAATCCTACTATTAATTTTAATAATTCGTTGGTTCTCTGGTCAATGTTTTATGAATCCCTGATATGGCCGATTATGAATATTTTTGCCAATGGCTACTTTATTATTGTTGCATTGTTTTTTGGAATGTCCAATCTACTCGTTTTTTGGTGGGCGGGACTTGCACTATTAGATTTAATGACTTCTCTGTATTGCATTGCTGTTGAGAAGGAGGAAGTAAGACTAATTCCTTATGCAATTGTTTACAGGTTGTTTTTTATTTTGCTGATTGATATTACAAAGTTTATGGCTACAATTGAAGAGTTCTTAGGAATGCAGATGACCTGGGGGAAACTTGAAAGAATCGGAACAGCGAAAGCATAAAAGTTTATAAGAGGAAATTATGGAACTTATACCTATACTATCTTTTATCATACTGGTTGCTACAATAAGCACTTTTATTTTGGCTATTGGTGCTTATGTGCTTTATAAAATACGGGAACGCAAAGGTGCAATGCAGACTGCTCAGCAGCCCAAATCTGTTGAAGCGGAAATTTACGCACCGGCACAAGTTCTTGCTAAACCAAGAGAAGTCAGAGTTGAACAGCAACCTGCTTATCAGCAACAGTATTATCAAAAAGTACCTTATGATGTTCAGGGAAGACCGGGTTATATACCAGTTCAGCAGGAAAATTATGAACAAAGTGAATTCCGTAAAGTACCAGGACAAAGAGCCTACCAACAGAATGTTCAGGCCCCATTTCAACAGTATCAGAACGAAAACACAGGCGAAGATACAACTTCTACAGATAAGAAATTTATGAAATATACTTCTGAAGGTTATATTCCGGTAAGTAAAACTAAGACCGGAGAAAATCCAAAGTGGCGGTAGGACTTAAAAATAGGTTAAAGGTAAATCAATTAATTATTTTTGTTAGTGGATTAGTTTTACTAACAGCCTCTGCTCTTGTCTTCCTTTTAATTCTGAAAAATGTTTACGGCAAGTACGACATTTCTGAAATTATTCCTACAAAGAAAAATTTATACATTTTTGAAAGTCCGACTAACTTCAAGGTTGGGTTACTCTACTCAAAGTACACTGAAAATATGCTTCCCCAGGGAAGCACTTGGTTGAGTGATAACATTTCAACGTGGAAAACCTTTTTTGGAAATCTAAAAATATCTTATGAAGTAATATCCGATCAGACAATTGAACTTGGGAAGCACAAACAGTTTAATATTATTGTATTGCCGGGTACAAAATCATTAAGCGATAAAGAAATAAATCAAATAAAAAAATATGTGGAAGAAGGCGGCAGCATATTTTCTACCAGCGGTACTGCTTCTTATTCAAATGATGGTAAATGGCGCGGATGGGATTTCTTTTCTGAAGTGTACGGCTTAAAATTTACAACTGAAATTAAACCGGATGAACATTCTAAAATTCACACTTTAAGAGGAGGTTTACCTTTAACTGCGGGAATTCCTACCGGGTTTCCTTTAAAGATTGCAACATGGGATAGACCTGTTTCGTGTGAAGTTCTGGATCCAAGAACTATACAGGTAAGCTTCTGGTATAATTTCAGGAAGGAAGCCGGACTTGTAATTGAAGAAATAGAGAAAAGCGCGGGAATTGTTTACGGCACCTATGGAAAGGGAAGATTTGTCTGGTACGGATTTGAACTCAATTCTGTTTTAGGTGAACAGGAAGATTACGTTAATTTTGAAAAGCTATTTAAGAATTCCATTAACTGGCTTATTCATGCACCAACAAGCCTTGTAAAGGATTGGCCTTCGCGGTATCGTGCGGCAGCAATCATTGTTCCTACTTTAACAACGCAAGTCTGGAATGTAAAAAATGTAATTAATATTGCAAGGAATGAACGTATTCCGCTGACTTTTCTTGTTGAACCAAATATTGCCGAAGAGAATAAAACTCTTTTACAGGAAATGCGCAATTACGGAGATGTGGGGAATATAATTGATATTGGTTATCTGGAATCAGTTGATGATACTGTTAACAAATTGTTTAATTATAATTCGCAGTTTGTCCGTTTTAAGAACGGTAAGACTCTTGTTGAAAAAATTCCTACTGTAAAAGTTAAAGGTGCTGTTCCAATGTATGGATTGTATGATGAGAACAGCTTACAGGCTTTGGTTCATTCGGATTATGAATTTGTTTTTACTGACTCGCTTACTGACAGGTCAGTTCCAAAAACAATTATAAGAGGTGAAAAGAAAATTGTCTCATTCACAAAAACTGCAAGAGATGATTATGAAGTTATAAGAGATTATGGATTGAAAGACAAAAACTTCCAGCTCTATACATACAAGGAAGATGTAGATAGATTATTGTTTGAAGGTGGTGTATATATTTTAAAGGTTCATACAGATTATCAATGCAGACCTGAATATGCAAGCGTCATCCAGGATTTAATAAGGTACATGAAATCCCAGAATATTTGGATCACGTCTGCTTCGGAAATTAAAGATTGGTGGTTATCCAAAACCAACCTTGAACTTTCTACGGAAGCCCGCAGCAGCAGAAGAATGGCTATTGAAATTTCAAATCCCGGAAAGGTTGATGTGGAAAATGTTGACGTCCAGATAAATTTGAATAAGCCCGTAAAGAATATTCAGATTTCTTCTGAAATTTTCGGCACTAAGATTCCAAAGTATGAAATAAATCCGAGAACAAACTCCTTGCATCTGAAACTTAAAAAGATGGAAGCCGGAGAAACCGTAAGCTACTTTATTGATTATGATAATGTTACTCTATAGGTCAATTTCGTAATGCCTAATAAGCGGAATAATAGAAATGAAAAAACTGATACCAAAAACTTTTATCCTTTTAATACTAGTTGCGTTATTTTATGTAGGCTGCGTTGATCAATTAACATCTTCGGATACTCTTCCTCCTTATATAACATTATCAAGTCCTAAATCAAACGACACTATTACGGTTGCTGAAGCAGATACTTTTATATATGCTGCTTCTGATGACCAGGAGTTATCGGCAATTCAACTTTATGTAAATGATGTTTTACAACAAAGTTTTAAGGTAGAAGATGATATTCTGCCGACTGTGTATTTTGTGCCTGATTCAGCGAAATTGAACCAGCTTGTGAAGATATATCTTAAGGCTGTTGATATTGCAGGTAATACAAATTCCAGTAACGAGGCTTTAAATGTATTCATAAGTGAAAACCGGAATCCGCCTTATGCTCCTTCAGGTCTTTCTATTGAAATTCTTTCAACAACTTCTATTAAACTGACATGGAAAGATAACTCACTTAATGAAAGCGGTTTTGAAATTTACAGAAGAGAATCTACCGGCAGTTATTCAAAATTAAAATCAGTTGCAGCAAATGCTGTATCCTATGAAGATAATACGTTAGAAAGCAATAAGATATATTTCTACAAAATAAGGGCGGTTAATAAGTACGGTAATTCGAACTATACTTCGGAAGTAAATTCACTTGGTATCGGTGAACTGAATGCCCCTTCACAATTAACAGGGACACCAATAAGCACTAAGAAAATAAAACTTACGTGGAAAGATAATTCCACTGAAGAAACAAGTTTTATTATCCAAAGGAAATATGCCGGCGATATTAGCTTTTCGTTAAAGGCTACAGTTGGGGCTAATATTACAGAGTATACAGATGAAGGTTTATTTACAGGGACGACTTATGTTTACAGAATTGCAGCTAAAAAGGATACTTCTTATTCCGATTGGTCTAATGAGGTTGAAGTTACAACATTAAGTGAAGATTATGCTGCGCCTGCAAACCTTACTGCATCATATTCAACATCCCCGTTAAGAGTAGTGCTTAACTGGACGGATACTAACCTTAATGAAGTTTATACAAGAATTTTCAGAAAGCTTGATACTGATTCAAAGTTCACTCAGATTGATTCTGTTAGCGAAGGAATTAATACTTATTCGGATTACAATGTAACTGCGGCAAATTATATTTATAAGGTGCAGGTTAGAACAACTGCCGGTTATGTTTCTGACTTTTCTAACACGGCCCAGATAACTGTTCCGATTGTACCTCCAACAGCGCCATCAGGTTTAACTTTATATAATCTTGGTAATGGTATTTACAATCTAGAGTGGACAGATAATTCAAGTGACGAAACAGGATTTGAGCTTTGGCGCAAAGACGGAACTGCTGATTATGCACTCATTAAATCGTTAGATGCAAATGTTACAAGTACAAACGATGCGGTACAAAATGTAAATTTACTCTATCAATACAAAGTACGAGCAGTTAAAAACCTGGTAGCATCGGATTTTAGTAATGTTGTTAGTTCAACGGGAGGAACAAGCTCATATCCAAGACCAACAAACATAAAGGCAGTATTTGTCAGTAAGGATTCAATAGGTTTTTCCTGGACAAATAATGCTACAAACGGATTGGTAATTATAATTCAGAGAAAATGGACGTCGTGGGGATCTTATTCCGAATTGGCAAGGGTCCTGCCTAATTCAACTCAATATGTTGACAGGTTTAGTTTTACAGTTGGTACCGAATACTATTACAGGATAAAAGTAAAAAGCGTGTCAGGAGAAGAGTCCGATTGGTCTGATGAATTAATTATCACCATTCCCTCCCGAAAATAAAATGTTAATGCGCTGGTTCCCGAATAACATTTGAAAAAAGATCACTGGAAAGTATGATTAATAATTCTGGTTTCTTCAAGGTATTAGACAGCTTTAGAGAGTTATCATTTATTCTTGATAATAAGGGGAGAATCATATTCAGCAACCAGGCAGCTAAAGTATCAAGGTTTTTTGAAAGACAGGAAGAATTATTCTTTAACTATTTTCCGGAAGAGAGTAAAAAAAAAGTATCTGAATTATTCTATACAACAATTACACAAAGGACTGCAATTACTGAAGTCTTAGGTATAGAGCAGAAAGAAAATAAAGCCGACATAAAATTAAATTTCACTTATTATAATATTGAATCAGATGAAATTGTAATTGCAAAGGTTACCGAGCTGGGAGCAGGTGAACCTGAAGGCAAGAAAATAAAATTCACATCCTCCAGGCTGGATCTTAATGAATTATTAAAAGACCCTATACAAATAAAAATCTTTGAACAGCTTAAATCTGATTTCCCCTTTACTCTTATAAGTAAGAACAACTTTAAAAAAGAAATAAATAAACTTGATGATCTGTTCTGGATAAAAGATCCGCAGAGAAAATACGTGGTAGTAAATAATTCGTTTTCACATTTCCTTGGCTTACCTGCAAACCAGGTAGAAGGAAGATATGAATACGAATTTTTGCCGCCGTATCTTTCTGACTTTTCAAAGTCGATGGGCAATTATGTTAGAAATACTTCTAACGTAATTATACAGGAAGGTTTTCCCTTCCTTTATACACCGGAAGATAAAAACCTGAGGATTATTGAAATACCAATCTGCGATCTTGATAATGAAGTGCTTGCCCTTGTTGGTATTTCCCAAAATATTCAAAAGGAACAGAATGAAAATGAATTCTTTGGTAAAAATTTAGTTAAAAACCTGGAAGTTCCTGTTCTTGTTATTGATGTGAACAACAAGTTGATATTTGTTAATTCATCATTCAAAGAAAAGTTACCGTTGACGAAATATGATACAAACGGTAAAATTATATTTAATGCGTATTCAGAGTTGTCTTTTGAGCTGAATAAGTTTCTTTATTCTGAGGAACTTGCAGAATCGGTAAAAAAAATTAATATCCCGACGAATAATTTTAGTAATACATTCTTTGATTTTCAGTTCAGAAAAATTTATAATGAAGGTACAGAATTAAAAGGATTAATGATTACCATCATCGAAGATGATGATGACATCCTGAATAAAATATTTAAAGCCAGCAGAGGAAAAATGTACGAAGTAATAATACAAAACAGTCCCGAACCGATGTTTGTTTACGATATTGAAAATTTAAGATTCCTTGAAGTAAACCGGGCCGCATTAAATTTGTACGGTTACACAAAGGATGAATTTATGCAAATGGATTTAACCGATCTTTATGCGCCTGAAGATATTCAGACATTACTGAATACATCTGAATCGGAAATGGGTGAAATGAAATTTACCGGCCCATGGCGTCAGAAAAAGAAAGATGGTTCTATTGTATTTGTTGAAATAAGTAAATCTAGTTTCCAGTTCAGGGAAAAGAATGCTCACTTTAACATCATTCGCGATATAACAGAGAATATTAAAATTCAAAAAGAAATCCAGCTTTACAAAGCTTCGTATGATAACTCAAATGATTTGTTATTTACTGTTGATAGTGACGGCTTTGTTGTTTCTGCCAATAAAGTTTCCCTGGATATCCTGGGTTACACTTATGTTGAACTGGATTGCAGACCATTTATTACCTTAGTTTCCGATGACAACAGATCACTAATACTTAATAATATCTTTAACACGGAGATTTCTTCTACAATAAAATTAAGTGCTTCTCTTAAAAAGAAAAATGGAGAGTTAATTGCTATGACAATATTAGCGACTCCAATCTTCGATCTTGCAAAACAGATTGTAGCATATAGTCTAATTGCTTCGCCCGAAATTCTTACAACGCAATTGAAATCATCAGAAGCTGCTGATGCTGCGGTAAGTAAGAAGGTTGTACAGGAGAAGGGAATCGATATTGAATTCTTGTCTAATGTATTTCATGAAATTTTAACTCCTATGAATGTTATTCTTGGATTTGTTCAGGAAATTGTTGAGAATATTGAGAAACCGACATTAGAACAAAAAGAATCGATGGAAATTATTGAGCAGAACAGGGAAGTGTTGCTGCAAACAATGAACTCTTTACTTGAGTATTCTCATCTTGAACAGAATAAAATAGAGTTCATAACTAAGAAATTCCTTTTTACGGATGTTGTTGAATCGTTGCAGAAAAGAACACAGAAGATTGCTAAGACAAGAAATATTGAATTTTCCTACGGTAAAATTTCTTCATCGCTTAACATTGAAACCGATGTACAGAAGCTTGAGACTTTTCTTGTAATGTTTATAACAATTGCTATGCATATTACTAGGGAAAAGAAGATTTTCCTTTCTGCTTACCAGTATAATGATGAACATTTTATTGTAAGCGTAAAAGACAGCCGTAAATCCGTAAGTCCTTACCTTGCAGAGAATCTTAAAAATATTCTAACCGGAGTTAGCTACAAAAAAGATTTCGGTGTTTCAAGACTTACATTAAAATTATCCAATAAACTACGGGAAATGCTTTCAGGTGAATTCAAGTATATCGAAAGAAATAATGAAATCCTGGAAGCCGGTTTTGTATTTCCAATGGTTGTGGTTACACCGGGTATATTGGAAATTAAAGAAGCAGAAATTATTGCTCCTGAAGAAGTTGAAGAAACTCCCGCACATGAAACTGTAGAGGAATTTGAGGTTGCTGAAGAGATTATCACAACTAAATTTGAACCTCATTTGAAAACCACAAATGAATTTGAGCGTGAAGCTGCCGTAAAAGAAGAATTAGTGGAAGTTGAAATCCAATCTAAAAAGAATCTTCCCGAAGAAAAAATAGAGGTAAAACCGGAAATAATTCAGGAAGTAAAACCAAAAGAAAAATTTGATTTAACAAATGTTCATTGTTTATATGTGGAAGATCAGGTTGATTCCCAGATATTATTCAAAGTGCAGTTAAAGGAAGCTAAAAAAATTGATTTTGCAGTGAGCTTTGAAGCAGCACTGCCTCTGCTTCAGCAGTTCAAATATGATTTTATTGTCCTGGATATTAACCTGCAGGGAGAATATAACGGTCTTGATGCATTGAGAATAATAAGAAAATTACCCGGTTATGAAACCTCAAAGATTATTGCTGTTACAGCTTATGTTCTTCCCGGGGATAAAGATAAATTTATTGCTGCCGGGTTTAATGATTTTATATCTAAACCAATCTTAAGAGAAAAATTAATTGACTCATTGAATAAGATCATGAACACCTAAAAATGAAATCATTTTAAATTTTTCTTGACAATAAATATCCTCTTTTATAAATTGCCATACAAATGTATGGCAATTTCTTTTTAGTCTGACCCATCCATTTATTCCTTTTCAATATTGTAAGTAACATTACCGAAGGTTTATCTATGGCACGAGATATTACTGAAATACAAAAGAAAATACTGGATTTTCTTTTAGATCATAAATTTGAAAAAGGCATGCCTCCAACCCTTGCCGAAGTAGCGCAAAAGTTTGGCTACAAAAACAGGGCCACTGTGCAGCAACATCTTGGGGCGCTTGTGAAAAAAGGATTTATTAAGAAAAATCCTAAGCTTGCCCGTGGTATTGAAATTACTATTGAGGATAAGTTTTTTATTCCTCGTCCTGTAATAGGAGAAGTTGCCGCCGGTAATCCTTTGACTATTTATCCGGATGCAATCGATACTGTAAATCTTCCAACCATTGCAAGAGTACCAAAGGATTCATTCCTTCTTAAGGTAAAAGGGGATAGCCTTAAGGATGCTTTTATTTTTAACGGTGATATTGTTATTGTGAATCCGAATAATGAACCATCCAATGGGCAAATTGTAATTGCAATTTTAGATGATGCCGCTACCATTAAACGTTTTTATAAAAATAAAAACGGAATTGAACTAAGACCGGAAAACCCGGAGTATAAACCTATCTTCATAAAAAAAGAGTATCCAAGGTTTAAAATTGTAGGCGTTGCAATTGGCGTTTACAGGAATATGGAATGGAAGAATTAAACTGATACAACATGAATCCTGAAAATAATTTCAGGATAAATAAATCAATCATACTAATTTAATGGAGTAACTTATGGAAATTTCTGCCTGCGGAATTGATTGTTCAAAATGTTCATATTTTAAAATAACCTGCGATGGCTGTATTGCCGTAAAGGGTTCTCCCTTTTGGGCTAAAGATTTTTTTCCTGGTAAAATTTGTTCTTTGTATGAATGCGCTATTATTAAAAATAGCTTTAAGAACTGCGGTCAATGTAATGAGCTACCTTGTAAAATGTACGTTGAACTGAAAGATCCGAACATGAGCGATGAGGAACATCAAAAGTCAATTGTTGAACGTGTACAAAGATTGAAGCAAAACTTAAATTAAAAAATGGTTGTTAAATTTCCGGTAGAGATGATTCAAGTTAGATATTAGTTTTAATGAAAAAGGAATTTAAAATGAATGATGATATTATGTATGAAGCATTAATTAAAAAAGATGCTTCGTTTGATGGAATTTTCTTTGCCGGAATTAAAACAACCGGGATTTTTTGCCGCCCGACATGTACTGCAAGAAAACCAAAAAAGGAAAACACAATTTTTTTTAAGACAAGTAAAGATGCAATTCTGCATGGTTACCGTCCTTGCAAGGTTTGCACTCCTTTGAACAAACCGGGTGAAACACCTGAATGGATTCAAAATATTTTAAGGGAAATGGATGATAACCCGGCAGCAAAGCTAAAAGATTTTCATCTACGTTCAAAGGGAGTTGAGCCAAATAAACTGAGAAGATGGTTTAAGAAAAATCATGGAATTACTTTTCACAGTTATCAGCGGATGCTTCGCATTAACAATGCATTCAAACAAATTCAAAATGGTGAGAAAATAATTTCTGCTGCTCTGGATTCGGGTTATGAATCGTTAAGCGGATTTAATGATTCGTTCAAAATGATCCTCGGAACTTCACCCTTAAATTCAAAAGATAAAAAAGTTATAAATGTAATGAGGATTGAAACACCACTTGGACCAATGTTTGCCGGAGCAACAGATGAAGGAATTTGTTTATTTGAGTTTACCGACAGGAAAATGCTTGAGACAGAATTAAAAACTTTATCAAGGTTATTGAGTGCTTCAATTATTCAGGGCTCTAATTCGCAATTAATTAATCTGAAGCAGCAAATTGATGAATATTTTAAAGGCAATAGAAAAATTTTTAATCTTCCATTGATAACACCGGGTTCACAGTTTCAGAACATTGTCTGGAATGAATTGCAGAAGATACCGTATGGAACTACACGTTCATATAAGACACAGGCAGCTTCGGTTAAAAGACCAGAGGCAGTAAGAGCAGTTGCAAACGCAAACGGGCAAAACAGGATTGCGATTATTATTCCCTGCCACAGGGTAATTGGCGAAGACGGGCATCTTACCGGTTACGGCGGGGGATTATGGAGAAAGAAATGGCTGCTTGATTTTGAAAAAGAAAATTTAAGTAAGTTGAATTAATGCAAAACAAGTGAATAAAGTTTGATGAAAAATTATTATGCCGACAAACTTTCATCCGGAAGACTGAAACAGGTTTATGAAATTGCTCCATTAAGAATAAGGCAATACCTGGAAACCGAATTGAATTATGTGCTGCAGAAAGTCAGCAGGGATGATATTGTATTGGAATTAGGTTGCGGTTATGGAAGAATCTTTCCTGAACTATCCTTAAAAGTAAAAAGTGTTGCAGGAATTGATATTGCAATGAACAGTCTGATTCTTGGAAAAGAATTATGCTCCGATTTTTCGAACTGTTTCTTTATTCAAATGGATGCTGTTAAACTTGCATTCCTACATCATTCTTTCGATAAAGTATTATGTATTCAGAATGGAATATCAGCTTTTCATGTTAATCAAAAAGAACTTATTCTTGAGTGCGTACGGATTACAAAACCGGGAGGAACAATTTTCTTTTCAAGTTATTCGGATAAAATATGGAATGACCGCCTTGAATGGTTTGAGCTGCAATCTGAAGCCGGTCTTTTAGGTGAAATTGATTATAATAAAACCGGAAATGGAATAATTGTATGTAAAGATGGATTTACAGCTACTACAATGGATGCCGGACATTTTAATAAGCTTACTTCCAACATAGAAGATATTACAGTGATTACCGAAGAGGTTGACGAGTCTAGTATCTTTTTCAATGTTCATTGTTCTAAGTGATTTCCTTATTTTAGCAGCATTCATTTATTGGTTATGGTGTTATGTCTAATTTTCTTTTGCTTGGAATCTGCTTTGTACTGGGAATTGTTTTCAGAAGATTCAGGTTGCTACCGGAACAAACTCCATCTATTCTTAATGGTTTTATCATTTATATTTCTTTACCAGCGCTAACGCTGCTGTATATCCATAACCTTAATTTGAACTGGCAGATAATTGTTCCTGTTTCAATGGCATGGATAACATTTAATTTAGCTTTCAGAATTTTCAGGTGGCTGGGAAAAAGACTTAACTGGACAAGAGAAACAACTGCCTGCATTATTCTTGTGTGCGGTCTTGGCAATACTTCCTTTGTCGGATTGCCGATGATTGAAGTGTTCTTTGGTAAAGAAGGAATTCCAATTGGATTAATGATTGACCAGCTTGGGTCTTTCCTTGTGCTTTCAACATTCGGAATAGTTATAGCTTCATTTTATAGCGGTATAAAAACTTCCGGAAAATATTTAATCAAGAGGATATTAACCTTTCCGCCTTTCCTTTCACTTATGATTGCTTTGATGTTATTACCGGTTGATTATCCGCCGGTTATGATAACGGTGCTTGAAAAGCTTGGAAATATTCTGGCTCCCATCGCTTTGTTATCTGTTGGGTATCAACTCCGCTTTACAAAATTTTATGATCATAAGTTAGATATTATTGCGGGATTGTCATTCAAACTGATTCTTTCTCCGTTGTTTTTGTTTTTTCTTTATTCACTTTTTGTTCAAAAGGATTTGAGCTTTCAAATAACAATCTTTGAAGCGGCTATGCCACCCATGATTACTGCCGCAATTGTTGCTTCCGAATATAATCTGAATAAAGAACTCGCATCTATGCTTGTTGGAATTGGAATTATTATTTCATTCCTGACCTTAACAGGTTGGTGGTATATTTTAAGTTAAACCGAATCATCCTTAATAAATTCCTTTCGAAATACAAATTCAATTATTAAATAATTCCGGGTGAATTTAATGAACAAAACAATTCAGTCTATACGCGAAGAATTAAAACGAAATGCGGATGTTAAATCTTATCAGAGTTTTCAAAGATTCTTCAAAGAAGAAGTTACTTTCTATGGTGTTAAAACCGGTGTTGTTAGTAAAATAGCTAAGAAGTACTGGTATGAGGTTGAAAAAACCGGGAAAGTAAAAATATTTAAATTGTGTGAAGAGCTTTACAAATCGGATTATTGTGAGGAGGCTTTTATTGTTTCCTGGTGGGTTCCGAACTTAATTGATGAATTTACATTGAACGATTTACCGTTATTCAGGAAATGGATTGAGAAATATATCAACAACTGGGCTAAATGCGATGGGTTCTGTAATCATAGCATTGGTGGAATGATTGAAAAATATCCTGAATGTATAGATGAAATAAAAAACTGGGCAAAATCAAACAACCGGTGGATGAAAAGAGCATCGGCAGTTTCATTTATTATTCCTGCTAAAAAAGGTAAGTTCTTAAAAGATGTTTTTGAAATTTCTGATATGCTTATTCAGGAAAAGGATGATATGGTACAAAAAGGTTACGGCTGGTTATTAAAAGAAGCAAGCAGACTTAACCAGAAAGAGGTTTTTGATTATGTGATCAGCAAAAAGAAAATTATACCGCGCACTGCTTTTCGATATGCCATTGAACTAATGCCGGAAAAATTAAAAGCTATCGCAATGAAAAAAGATTAATATTTTCACGAAATAAATCTGAGGGAGTTAAAAATGAATCAACAAAAAAATCCAAATGAACCTTGCTGCCCAAAGTTTAATCCAGAACCATGGGATGAGAAAGAACATGTATGGAATGAAAAGTTATTTATTCAGGATGAGGTAAGACAAATCTTTCATATTCCACTAAACATTGGGAAAGTAATAACACGGATGTGGGAAAAAATCCAGAAGGAAAATGCCGCACCGCCAAACGAAGAATTTATTATGCTTGCTTATGATCCTTCACCCTGGAAATCTGAAATCTATTTGACTGTAACAAAAGAAGTTCCCGAAGCGAAGAATGTTAAATTATCAGGTATATATCTTAGTAAAGTATTTGATGGGCCTTACAATGCTGTTCCCAAATGGATTAAAGTGATGGATAAATTTGTTGAAGGGAAAGGAAAGAAGGTTAAGAAATATTATTTCTATTTTACTACCTGCCCAAAGTGCGCTAAGATTTACGGAAAAAATTATACAGTTGCTTTTGCAGATGTTGAATAGCAAATAATAAGCAAGGCACAATGTTAAATTGTGCCCTACTTAAATGGTTGAGATGTATTAATAACTATCCGGTGTAATTACAACCTTCCCCCTGAAAATTCTGTAAATTACAATCGTATATATTACTACTATTGGTACACCGATAAGTGCGATAATAAGCATTGTAAATAATGTTTTCTCAGAAGACGATGCATTGTAAATAGTCAAACTGTTTGCAAGGTTTATGCTTGAGGGTACTAATCTTGGGAACAGACTTAATGCTGCTAATCCAATCATAGTTGTAATTGTAACAGAAGATGCTAAAAATGCTCTACCGAACCTGGTAGCTTTTACTGCGATTGGAATATAAACAATTGAGGCGAAAAGCAAAATAAAGAGTATCCAGAAAATCGGATTTTTTAATATCCCGGTGAAAAGATATGATGCTTCAAAGAACGATGCAATTGTTGCAACAAGGTAAAGAGTTATTAGCACAATCCAGGTTTTGTTAATCCAACTGATCATTTTATCACGTTGTAAACCATCACATTTCATAGTCATATAAATTGCGCCATGCATTGTGAAGAGTACAAGGCTAATTAGTCCGATAAGAATCGAGTATGGATTTAACAGACCTAAGAATGATATCGAAGCACTAATTTTTCCGTCGACAATTTCAACCGGCAAACCTCTTAAGATATTTCCTACTGCAACTCCGTAAAGCAAAGCAGGGAGGAGACTGCCTATTGCAAAAGTGAAATCCCAGTATTTTTTATTCTTTGGAGTTTCTGTGTATTTTCTGAATTCAAAGGAAACTGCCCTGAAGATTAAAGCAGTTAATAAAAGCATGAAAGCCAGATAAAACCCGCTGAATATGGTTGCGTATACAATTGGGAATGCAGCAAACAGAGCTCCACCACCGGTTAAAAGCCATACTTCATTCCCATCCCAGATAGGACCAATTGCATTCAGATTAATTCTTTTTTCATTTTCGTCTTTCGTAAAAAGATGAAGTACACCTACACCAAGATCAAAACCATCTAATACAGCATAACCAATTATTAGTACCATGAATAATAAAAACCAGATTATATTTAAGTCCATTATGCTAACACCTCCTTTCCTTTTATTGGATCAGGTCCGTGATTTATTTTTCGTTTCAACAGGAAAAGAAAAACAGATAAGAGAAGAATATAGATCAATCCGAAAAGTATAATTGAAAATAAAAGTTCACCTGTACCAACTGTAACTGAAACAGCGTCCCTGGTTTTCATTAATTTATATACAATCCATGGCTGGCGCCCCACTTCTGCCGCAATCCAACCTAACTGGCAGGCAATAAGCGGCAATGGTATTGACCATGCGAGTAGTTTTAAAACTTTCTTCTTTTCCCAGAGTTTGTCCTTCCTGATTAGAAACAGTGTAAGTGCCATTATAAAGATGAAGTACATTCCAAGGATTACCATATTATGATAAGATACAAAGGTTAAAAATAATGGCGGTATTTCATCTTTTGGAAACTCATTAATGCCTTTTACTTTTGCATTAAAATCTCCAAATGCAAGCCAGCTTAGCACACCGGGTATTTCAATTTTAGCTTTTAGATCCGGAGGATGATTTGTTGGAAATGCAAACAATGCAATCGGAGCTCCTGTTTGCGTTGTATATAAACCCTGTAGCGCTGCAAATTTTTCCGGTTGTGTCTGTGCTACCTGTCTGCCGTGTTCGTGCCCAAATGGGAAAACTTCCAGAAGGGAGACAATCAAACCGAATATAACAGCAACCTTCATAGATTTTTTTGCTGTTTCAACTTCTTTGTTTTTAAGAATTAATAAAGCTGACACACCTGCCATAAGGAAAGCGCCGCTAATTAAAGCAGCATTAAAAGTATGAAAGAAACGCACAAGCGTTGATGGATTAAAAACTGCTTCCCAGAAATTTGTTAATTCAGCTCTGCCGTTTCTGATGACAAAGCCTGCTGGAGTTTGCTGCCATGAATTTGCCACAAGAATCCAGAATGCAGATATTGTTGCCCCGACGGCAACCATTAATATCGAGAAGAAATGAACACCTTTGGAAACACGTTCTCTTCCAAAGATATAAAGACCAAGGAAAGTTGATTCAAGAAAAAACGCAAAAACACCTTCTGCTGCCAATGGCGCTCCAAAAATATCTCCGACAAATTTTGAGTATTCAGCCCAGTTTGTGCCGAATTGAAATTCCATCACAATACCAGTAGCAACGCCAACAGCAAAAATTAGGGCAAGTATTTTGCCGAAAAATTTACCTATTGAAACATAGAACTCATTTTTCTTTTTCCAACCAAGCGCTTCAACAATTACAAGTATCCATGCTAATCCTATAGATAAAGGCGGAAAAAGGAAATGGAAACCTATGGTCATAGCAAACTGAAACCTGGCTAAGAGAACAGCATCCATAAAGAGTATCTCCTTTAATGTGAATTAATTGATCTATATTTTATTTTGTTTTCATCTGCAAGTTGTGCCAGTGTTTTTGCAGCCAGCATTTCTTTTAATTTCTGTTGAGCATCTGCCCATAGTACATGAACCGGGCAACATTTTTTATTGGAACAGAAATCAGGACTTATCAAACATTTGTTTAATCCGATTTCACCTTCAACTGATTCAATTATATCAAGCGGTGTAATTATTTCTGCGGATTTCATTAAACTTATACCACCACCAACTCCACGCTGGGATTGAAGTATACCGGATTTATTAAGCTGAGGTATAATTTTTCTAAGAAAATTTTCAGGAATATCATTTGTCGAAGATATGTCGGAGATCTGGAAGATTGTTCCTTTTGATTTGGAGCAAATATATAACATTGCCCTCAGGGCATATTCACCGGTCATGGTTAATTGCATAATTGATATCTCTGATTTGTTAAACGGCACAAGATAAATGCCAAATGTGACAAAAATTGTCCCATTTAAAATCATTTTATTTTTTTTCGAAAATCAAGCTATTGCTGATGCTGGTTGAAATCATTTTTAAGCGGATTATCATTCGCGGGAAAAATTTATAAATCTTTTTTCGATATTAAAAAAATCCCTGAAAAATTAATGAGGAGTTATTATTTTGAGTGAAGTGACAATTAAGTTGGAAATTTTATCAACCTTAAAGGATTTAAATGAATCCTGGACAATAAGAAGTGATGTTGGTGAATTGGAAAAATATTTCCATGACAATATTGTTGTGTTTGAACCAGGCAGAAGAGAATTAAGGAACGGGAAAAAAGAATGTATTGAAGGATGGAAGTCTTTTATTGAAAAATTTAGAATTAACTACTGGAAAGAAAGTGATCATTTAGTTCAGATTTATAATGAAGGGAGAATGGCAGTTGTAACTTATTACTGGGAAATTTCAACTGAGGATAACGGGAAGAATTTTATTTCTAAAGGAAGAGATATGTTCGTTTTTGTAAAAGAGAATGAAAAGTGGTTAGCAGTTGCCGACCAATTTTCTTCTGATCCTTTATAGAAATTTATTGTTTTTGCATTTTCAAAAAATTATTTTATAACTGTTCGATTATTCATAGGGAGGTTCCAATGAAGATTGTTCGTATGAATCCATTAAAGAGTGATTCTAAAACCGCCGCTTTCTTTGATATCGAAACTAATGATAGAGTTATTATCAAAGGATTCAGGTTAGTAAATGGTACTAATGGCTTATTCCTCTCTGCACCTAATGAAAAGGGGAAAGATGGAAAGTACTATGAGACGGTTATCCTGCCAAAGGAAATGAAAGAGGATTTGGAAAAGAAGGCTATAGAAGAATTTAATTCAAGTAAATAGTTCTTCATTTTTTTTATTTCTTAATACAGCTCTTATATCATAATCGTATCTTACTTCATGAGTTTGATACCAAAGGAAATTCCTGATTTTTTTGGAGGTTCAATATGCTAAGGAGAATGATTCCGGTCTTAGTTTTGTTTTTCTATTTTAATATTCTCTCTACCTGCCAGGAAAAACAAGATGCAAATCTTCTTGAAGAATTAGATAAAAAATTTGAATCCCTTAACCATCGGTTAGATCAATTAGAGAAAGCTACTGATGACATTCTATGGTATAACAAAGTTGGCGATGTTGCAAATATTGATAAAGTTTTTATTGTTGGTCCACCGGCTGCTAACATTAAAAATAAAACTGCGATGGGCGCGAACAACCCGTTGAAATTCTGGTGCTATGTTTTTATTCCTCAAAAAATTGACAGAGATAAAAAATATCCTTTGATAATCCTTCCGCATGGTGGAGTCCATGCTGATTTTACAACTTATCATACTCATATTATAAGAGAGTTAATGGGACAAGGTTACATTGTAGCTGCTCCTGAATACCGTGGCAGTACAGGTTATGGTGAAGGTTTTTATAAGAAAATTGATTATGGTGGATTAGAAGTTGAAGATAATTATGCGGCGCGTAACTGGATGGTAGAAAATTATGATTTTGTTGACGGAAACAGATGCGGAATTATGGGCTGGAGTCATGGTGGATTAATTGCTTTGATGGATATATTTCAACATCCTAAAGATTATAAAGTATGTTTTGCCGGGGTTCCGGTGAGTGATCTTGTTGCACGTATGGGTTATTGGGGAGCAGAGTACCAAAAAGAATTTGCTGCGGATTATCATATTGGTAAAACTGTTACTGAAGATGTGCAGGAATATAGGAAACGTTCACCGGTTAATTATGCGGATAAACTTGAGACTCCGCTGTTAATACATACAAATACAAATGATGACGATGTGAACGTTTTAGAAGTAGAGAATCTTATAAAAGCACTTAAAGCGGCAGGGAAGGAATTTGAGTACGAAATATTTAAAGACGCACCGGGCGGACATAGTTTTGACCGAATCGATACTAAGCTTGCAAAGGAAACAAGGATGAAGATATACCAGTTTGTTGGTAAACATCTCAATCCGCCGTTTCCATTTAAATCAATTAAAGAATTGGAGAAAGCAGGGTACAAATAAATGATTTTATGAGTTTGTATAAAAACAAATTTCGAATTGAATCTAACAGGTTAAAAGAGTGGGATTATTCTAATCCTTGGTGGTATTACATAAGCATAAATACAAAGAATCACGTTAATTGGTTCGGGGAAATAAAAAATGATAAAGTTGTGTTAAATGAAATTGGTCTGATAGTTAAAGAAAATCTGAATTCAATACATAAACATTTTGATATGGTTGAGTTAGATTCATTTATTATTATGCCTAATCATATACATGCAATAGTAATCATCAACGAGATTGAAAATAAAATTAAATGTTCTGGTAGAGACGGGATATATCCCGTCTCTACGAAAAAAGCAATTTCACTTTCAACTATAATTGGAACATTTAAAGCTTCTGTTACAAGGTGGTGTAATAATAATGATATCAAGGAATTTAGTTGGCAGGAAAGATTTTATGATAGAATCATCCGTAATGATAAAGAATTAGAAAGGATCAGAAAATATATTCAACTAAATCCTATTAGGTGGGTAATTAAAAATTTGTAGAGACGGGATATATCCCGTCTCTACAACAATTAAATTATATTCCAGCTGTATAATTAAATATCTGATTCTCATTTTCAGGTTTCAAATTTCCAATTTCAAATTTCCAGTTGTTCATTTACAGCAATCGTGCTGCATTACGGCAGCAGTTTTAATTGAGAGTTTTGGGGAAATATATTTGATACCTAAATTCAATCCTCGTAAAATAAAAATAATAGCAAGCAAAGCAATAAAGACAGGGATTAGTTTTGTAAGTCTTCTTCTTAATTGCAGAGTGATAAAATTCCCAAGTAAGGCAATTATCGTCATCATAGGTAAAGTCCCTAATCCAAACAAAATCATAAACAGTGCACCGTGTTGGATTGTGCCTGTAGCTGCTGCACCGGCAATTGCTACATATACTAATCCGCAGGGAAGAAAGCCATTTAGAATTCCAATTAATAATAATGAACTTAGAGAATCTTTTCTCCATAATGATGTAAACGATTTTTTGATAACCGAAGTAAAATTATCTACGAGTTTTATTCGCGGAAGCTTATGAAGCAATGACTTTGGGATTATGACGTAAAGTAAAAGCAATATTCCAATTGCAAGAGAAAGAGTTTGCTGGAATCCGAACAAAGCAATCTTACTTCCAATCAATCCGAAGAAAGCACCCATTAAAGCATAAGAAATTATTCTTCCGACATTATAAAGAACTCTTCCAAGCACAAACTTAAATTTATTTTGCTGAGATGACGGAAGAGCAAGTGCGATTGGCCCGCACATTCCGACGCAATGCAAACTTCCAATTAGACCAATTATAAATGCTGAAAGAATTTCCATTAGATTTTTTTCATCCTAAATATTTATGATTTGTTCATTATAATATTCAAGCCCATCTGAAGTCCAGAGTACTTTTATTTTCCACAAACCTGTGTTAAGCTTTCCCGGCGTAATTTGCTGCGTTCCATTTTTATCTAAGTTAATTTTGATTGAAAAATCTCTGCTTTTATCTGCAGGTCTGTAAAAATTTATTGTTCCGCTTATTTTCTTTTCAAGCAACATCTTTGGAAAGGCAAGTTTCAATGTCTTGTTCTCAACTTCTATTTTCGGTTTCTCCTCAAGTTCATTTGTTCTCTTCATCCTTTCAATCTGTTCCTGGTATTTTATTTCTTCGTCATAATATTTGTGAGTAACTAAATCAACATCCTGGTTCATGAAATAGATTACAGATCCAAGAATAAGTACAACAAAAAAAATATAAACAGCCACAATTCCTTTCCCCCAGTTCATCTTAATCATTTAATCTTCCTCTTCTTCTATTTTACCAATGAACGTGGTCTGGATTTCTTTTATTTGTTTATCTCCTGTATACACTTCAAAAGCTATATTGGAGATAGTTGATTTAATTTCCTCTTCATCCATAACTATAAGAAACTTTGTTTCCGTTATCTGCTGTCCTTTAGCTATAATTCCACCGCCAATAATTTTTATTTCGCCTTTACCTTTTTTTATTTTAATGGAAACAGGTAAATCCATGAAGGTTTTATTTGTAATCTTTATATCAAAAAGATTACTGATTTTATTATCCGCCTGTTCCTGCGAAAGCAAACCCGGTGTACGCAAAATAGTTACGTCAATGTCAGTTCTTGTTAATGCAAGAAATGACAGTACGGATAACAGCACAAAAAGAACAATAGAATAACCGATCATCCTTGGAGTGATTCTAAATTTTGACCGCTCTTTAATCTGGTTTAAAGATGCATACCTGATTAAACCTTTTGGTCTGTTCACCTTATTCATCACGAAGTTACAGGCATCAATACAGGCAGTACAATTGATGCATTCCAATTGTGTTCCGTTTCTTATATCAATTCCAGTGGGGCAAACTTCAACACATTGGTTACAATCAATACAATCACCAATATTCTGCTGCTCATTCTTTTTTATTTTTCCTCTCGGTTCACCTCTGATAAAATCATAAGCAATCACAATTGAATTTGCATCAAGTAAAACACCCTGTAATCTTCCGTAAGGACAAACATAAATGCAGGCATATTCCCTGAACCATGAAAAGATTCCATAAAATATGAAAGAGAAGGAGAGCATTGCAATAAAACCAGCAAAGTGTACAGAAGGGGATTGTGTAATTACAAGGTATAATTTATCAACCCCGATTAGCCATGCGATAAGTACATTTGCAATGATGATTGATATTGCGAAAAAAATAATTTGCTTGGAAAACTTCTTTATTATCTTTTCAAATGTCCAGGATGACTTTTTTAGTAATTGTTGTTGTTTAGAATCTCCTTCAATCCAGTATTCCACTTTGCGGAAAACCATTTCCATAAAAACTGTTTGCGGACAAATCCAGCCGCAAAATACTCTTCCATAAACAGCTGTAAACAACAGGATAAAAACTACAAGCGTTATCATACCTAACAGAAGAATGTAAAAATCATGCGGACCGAAAATTGCTCCAAGTATAATAAATTTTCTTCCAAATACATCGAAAAGAAATATTGGTTCATTATCAATTTTTATAAACGGAGTTATAAAAAGAAATGCAAATAAAATCCAGCTAACTATAACTCTGGATTTATGCAGGCTTCCCTTTGGTTTTTTGGGAAATATCCATTTACGTTTTCCTTTCTTGTCTACAATTCCAAGTGAATCACGGAAAACATCTTTCGGTTTTTGAAAAGTCTCTTCCATCTGCTTCTGTTAAATAGTAACCTTTAGTGAATCTGACCCGCTTTTAATTTCCTGTCCTTCCGGTTTCTTACCATTTGGCGGATTAGTACCTTGCAAACTTATTACATAACTTGCAACTTCCTGTATTTGCTGAGGGCTTAACTGGCTCTCCCAGCTTATCATTCCTTTTGCCGGAACACCAACACGAATTACTTTAAAAACATTCTGAATAGAATTCCCATGTATCCAGTAGTTATCCGTCAGGTTGGGTCCTACTAAACCTTCACCAAGTCTTCCATGGCAAACAGAGCATTTGGAAATAAAAGTCTCCTTACCGCTGCTTAATGCACCAACATCTTTAAGTTGAATGACGGTAGCTTCTGTTAGCAGCTTACCGCTTTTAATCAGAAGTTCTTTTTCGTAATTAGCAGTGCTTACTTCGGTTTTAAATTCATCTTCCTGCAAAGGACTGGTTTTAAGTACATGAAAATCAAACATATAAATTATCGCGAATATGACTGTACCGTAAAATAAAATATTGAACCATGGCGGAATACTGTTATTAAGTTCTTTTATCCCATCATAATTTTCTTTCATCATTAATTCATTTTCTTTTTCCAATGGCGCTAAACCGCTTATTTTATTTTTTATCCAATTCAAACTGAATAGTATTGCGCAATAGAATTTCTTTTCCTTTTCTTTATCCGTTGCAAAACTTAAAACAAACCATGAGCCTATTGCAAGTAAGACAGCAAATATTATTATTGCTGTTTCAATATAACCTTTAAGGTTAAATTCATCTGTTGCTGGTGTTGTAGTTTGTGCAAGTAATAATCCGTTGTTTATTGCAGCAATTGTTATAGTAAAAAAGCTTTTCATAATTCACATTCCTGAATTAGGTTTTTCATTAGTTTCATTTTCAAAAGGAAGACGCGCTAACCTGTTAAGTAATTTTTTATCGGTTCTAAGCAGTCTTATTACTATTACAATAAATAAACCAATAAAAATTAAAAGTGAGATTACCGGATAAATCCAGATTCCGTCAATGCTTGATAAAAACTTTGATAACATTTCATCTCTCCTGATTTTGTACACCGGCTTTAATATCGGTTCCAAGTCTTTGCAGATAAGCAATCAATGCAATAATTTCTTTATCATGGGTAACAACTGCACCTTGCTTAAGTAAGCCTTTGGATATTTTTTCTGCCTGAAGCATCAATTCGGCATTCGCAGCTTTTTCATATCCTTTGGGATAAGGAACACCGATACTTCTTAAAGTATTTATCTTTGCTTCTGTTTCAGAGGTATTAATTGTTTGTGAATAAAGCCAAGGATATGGCGGCATTATTGATCCCGGTGACATTGATGTCGGTTCAAACATATGGTAAAAGTGCCATACATCAGAATATTTGCCGCCTTGGCGATGCAAATCCGGTCCGATTCTTCTTGAGCCCCAAAGGAATGGATGATCATATACAAATTCTCCGGCTTTGGAATATTCACCATATCTCTCGGTTTCAGATCTGAATGGTCTTATCATTTGCGAATGACAATTTACACATCCTTCACGTTGATAAATATCTCTGCCATGAAGTTCCAATGCAGTTAATGGTTTAACACTTGATATTGTTGGTACATTTGACTGAATTAGAAATGTCGGGATAAATTCAATTATACCACCGATTAATATTGCAATGGTAGCTAAAACAGTAAATTGAATTGGTTTGCTTTCTAACCACCTGTGACCTTTTTCTTTTTGAAGATGCAAAAGTGCCGGGGCTTCTGCTGCTTCATTAAATTCAATTTTACCTTGCTTTGCTGTTTTTAGGAGATTATAAATACCAACACAAATTCCAATAATATATAAAGTACCACCGACTGCACGAATGATATACATGGGGATAATCTGCGTAACTGATTCAAGGAAATTCGGGTATTGTAAAATTCCGAGCGGAGTAAATTGCTTCCACATTAATGATTCTGTTACAGCTGCCCAGTATAGTGAAAGAACATAGAATACCATTCCTAACGTACCAAGCCAGAAGTGAAGATTAGCCGCTTTTACAGAATGAAGTTTTGTATTGTAAAGTTTAGGTACAAGCCAGTACAGCATTCCGAATGTCAGAAATCCGTTCCAGCCTAAAGCACCAATATGAACGTGACCGATAATCCAGTTTGTATAGTGAAGCTGAGCGTTGACATTTTTTAGTGAAAGCATTGGTCCTTCAAGAGTTGCCATACCGTAAGCAGTTACTGCAACAACCATGAATTTTAGAATCGGATCTTCGCGGACTTTATCCCATGCACCACGTAAGGTTAACAAACCATTAATCATTCCGCCCCAGGAAGGAGCAATTAGCATAATTGAAAATACAGTTCCAAGGGATTGTGCCCAGTCAGGTAATGCAGTATACAATAGATGATGAGGTCCTGCCCAGATGTAAATAAATATTAATGTCCAGAAGTGTAGAATTGAAAGCCTGTAAGAGTAAACAGGTCTGTTGGCAGCTTTTGGCAGGAAGTAATACATCAAGCCAAGAAATGGTGTTGTAAGAAAGAAAGCCACAGCATTGTGCCCGTACCACCACTGTACCAATGCATCCTGCACACCGGCATAAAGTGAATAGCTCTTTAATAGTGTAGCGGGAACTTCAAGAGAATTAACAATATGAAGAACTGCAACAGTTACCCAACCGGAAATATAAAACCAGATTGCAACATACATATGCTCTTCACGGCGTTTGATGATTGTACCAAGCATATTTAATCCAAAGACGACCCAAACTAATGTAATAGCTATATCAATCGGCCATTCAAGTTCGGCGTACTCCTTAGATGTTGTCAATCCTGCCGGTAATGAAATTGCTGCGAGAACAATAATAAATTGCCATCCCCAGAAGTTTATTTTACTCAGAATGTCACTGTACATTCTTGCTTTGCAAAGCCGCTGAAGCGAATAATACAATCCTGTAAAAATTGCATTACCCACAAAGGCAAAGATGACTGCGTTGGTATGTAAAGGACGCAGCCTTCCAAATGTTAAGTAGGGAATACCAAAATTTAATTGCGGTAAAAACAATTGACATGCAATCAGCAAGCCGACAAGCATTCCGACTACGCCCCAAAGTAACGTAGCCATTGCGAAATTGCGGACAATCTTGTTATCGTAACTGAATTTTTCCACTTCCATAGAACCCTGCAGATTTTATAATGAATTATTTATTTAGCTGTTGTTTTCCTTTCTTGTCTGAATCCGGTTTATCTTCATCAAATAAAATTCTGACCGAAGGAGTATATGTATCCTTAAACTGATTATGCTTTACTGCCCAGATAAATGCGACTAAAAAACCACCAGCAACAAGCAGACTGAAAAACATAAGTATTACCATTACGTACATTTTATAAAAGTCCTCTTCTTTTGGCAAACAGAGCAGTAGTAGCCGTTGCAAATAAAACAACAGAGATCGAGCTGACAGGCATAAGTATAGCTGCAATCAATGGAGTAAGATTACCTGTAACAGCAAAGTATAAACCAAGAACATTGTAAGATACAGATAAAACAAAACTTGTACTTATTATTTTAATATTTGTTTTACTAAACTCAATGAATTTCCCTAATTTGCCAAACGAATCTGCATCAAGAATTGCATCGCTGGCAGGTGTAAAATTATTAGTGTTTTCAGTAATTGAAATGCCGGCATCACTTGCTTTTAGTGCACCCGCATCATTAAGACCGTCGCCTATCATCAATATGCTTTTATCTTTTTCCTGCAATTGTCTTACGAAATCAAGTTTATCAGAAGGAGTCTGGAAGAATTTTAATTCTGCAGAATCCCCGAAATATGAAATCAGGTTGTTCTTTTCATTATCATTATCACCTGACAGAACTGATAATTCATAATTCTTCAGCGAAGAAATAACTTCTTTTAATTCATCCCTGTACAGATTTGAAAATTTGTAACTTCCTTTCGGCTCATTATTAATTGATAAATAAACTGTAGTATCAAACGATTTTTGTTGCTGAGCTAAATCCTCATCTTCAATTTTAGAAAAAGGATTTACGAATGAACCGGAACCGAGTTTAACTGAATTATTATTAACAGTTCCTTCAAGTCCCTGCCCGATTATTTCACTGAAAGATTTTACTTCAAAATGATTTCCTTCCGGCAGATAATCATAAATTATTCTGCTTAACGGATGAGAAGAATTTCTAACCAGAGATTTAACAGCCATGGTTTCATCTTTGGAAAGTGCATTACCTTCAAAATGAATTCTTGAAGATTCCGGTTTTGTTATCGTTCCGGTCTTATCAAAAATAATTGAATTTATTTTTGCTAATTTCTCAACAAGAAAAATATTCCGGAGATAAAATTTATTCCTTCCGAAAATTCTCATTGTATTTCCAAAAGTAAATGGAATTGACAATGCCAATGCGCAGGGACATGCTACTATTAATATTGCGGTAACAATATTTACTGCCTGTACAAGGCTTATTTGTATCCAGTATATAAACGCAATCATGGAAATAATCAGAATTCCGGATGTGAAATATTTAGCTATAACATCACTTCTATGTGAAAAAGTTTTCTTTTCCATTTTTTTATTGAAGTGATCATTCCAAAGTTGCGTAATGTAGCTCTGAGATACCTTTTTGATTACCTCAAGTTCAATTGCAGTTCCTGTCTGTTTGCCACCCGCATAAATAATTTCACCCGGCTTTTTTTCAATTGGTCTTGATTCACCCGTAACAAAACTATAATCGATAAAGCCATTCCCGTTTAAGAGATATGAATCAGCAGGAATCAATTCATTATTTCTGACTAAAAATTTATCCCCGGTTTGCAGATTTGCAACAGGAACAGAAGTTTCTTTGCCTGCTTTTCTTGTAGTAACTGACAGTGGGAAAAATGATTTATAATCGCGTTCAAAGTTTAATAAGTCGTAAGTTTTTGTCTGAAATAATTTTCCGACCAGCAAAAAGAAAACGAGTCCGCTCATAGAATCCATATAACCGGAACCGGCGCCGGTTATTATTTCGTACAAACTTCTTATAAACTGGATTGCAATTCCAAGCGATATAGGTACATCAATGTTTAATACTTTTTCTTTCAGTCCACCAAAAGCTGATTTAAAATAATCTGAGCTGCTGAAAAAGAAAACCGGAAGCGAGAGAAGGATTATTAAAAAGCCAAACACTCTGTCAAGAAAAGGATCTACCTTATTAATGAAAGATAAATACTCCGGAAAGCTTAAAAGCATTATGTTTCCAAAGGCAAATCCCGCTACACCAATTTTGTAATATAATCTTTTATTGATGCCTTCATTTTTTTTCTTACCTGAATTTGCAAGGTCAAGCAATGGCTCATAACCAAGTGATGACAATAACTCAACAATTGCTTTTAAGGATGTGTCGCTCTCTTTGAATTGAACTGATAATTTTTTTTCAAGAAAATTAACACGGGAATATTTAATTCCGCTGTTAATTTTATAAAGATTTTCAAGCAACCAAATACATGAACTGCAATGCATTTGCGGAATGAAGAAAGTGACAGTTGAAATTTCACCATCCGTAAAATCAATTAATTCTTTTTTTAGAGTGGCGCTGTCAAGGAAATCAAATTTGCCATTATTGCTTATAGGGGTGGGTGAAATTCCGGGTTTATCGTTTAAAGTATAATAACTGCACAGTTTATTGTTATCAAGTAATTCATAAACTGTTTTGCAGCCGTTACAGCAAAATATTTTTTCACCAATACTAATCGAATCATCGGAGCAATAATCTCCGCAATGAAAGCATATCAATTTTTCCAAAGTGTCAGTTTCAACTTTGTTCATTAGTAAAACGAAGTCCCTCTTTGTTTTGCCCTGATAAGAAGAATTTTAATAAGTGAATATATCTTATTTAGTTTAAAACAGCAACGGCATTCGTTGAAGTTTATGATTTGACCATCCTTAAGATTTCCGAAACAAATTGTCTATAGTCTTGAATTTCTATATTAAAAAAATCACTTTATCAAAGAATTCAGAAAGAAAATGAAATTGCTAATAAACCCTTTTCTTTTTAACTTGCGTTACAAAAAAAATTTTTAAACCAAATCAGATTTACAATGAGAATAGGAATTCCCAAAGAGAACCGTTTGGAAGAAAAAAGAGTGGCATTAGCCCCGGCCGGAGTGGATGCCCTTGTAAAATCCGGGCACAGTGTATTTATTGAAAGCGGTGCTGGTGTCGGTAGCCATTTTTCTGATGAAGAATACAGGAAATTCGGAGCCAATATTGTTTATCATGGAGAAGAAGTCTACCAGCGTTCTGAATTAATTACGAAAATACACCCGATATCAGAAAGTGAAGTTGAACTTCTTCAGGAAGAGCAAATAGTTTTTGCATTCCATCACCTTGAAATTCAAAAGAAAAAAATAGTCGACGCACTTCTTGATAAGAAAATAACTTCTTTAAGTTATGAACTTGTTGAGAAGGATAACAGCTTGACTGTTCTTCAAACAATGAGCGAAATAGCTGGACAGATTGCTGTAGAAGTCGGCGAAAGATATCTTCAGTCAAGATTAAATGTAAGCCGTGGTATTTTAATGGGTGGAATTACCGGTGTTGCTCCTTCTGCTGTTGTTATACTTGGCGCCGGTGTTGTAGGCAGGAATGCTGCAAGATCCGCTTTGGGAAGAGGCGCTCATGTAATTATGCTTGATAAAGATGTTAACAGGTTAAAGAATATAGATTTTCTTTTTAACAAACAGGTAACTACTGTTGTTGCAAATCCTTTGACAATTGCAAGAGGTGTTAAATTTGCAGATGTTCTTATCGGGGCTATTCTTATTCGTGGTGAAAAGACCCCGCATGTAGTTTCTGAAGAAATGGTAAAAACCATGAAGAAGGGTGCTGTTATTGTTGATGTGTCGATTGACCAGGGTGGATGTGTTGCAACAAGCCACCCGACAACAATATCGGATCCCATTTTTGTTCAGCACGATGTAATACATTATTGTATATCCAATTTACCTGCATTGGTTCCGCGCACTGCAAGTTTTGGATTAACAAATGTTTCTATTGAATATTTAATGAATATTGCTGACAACGGGCTTGGTAATGCTTTATTACATGATCCCGGTCTTGCAAAAGGCGTTTGTACTTATAACGGTTTTTGCTCAAACGAACAGATAGCGGAAGTATTTGGTCTTGAATACAGACGATTAAGAATTTTTTCTACAAACTAAAATAGGACAAATATTTTTATGTTGATGGATAAAGTTGGTCCTGTTAAAAGTAAAACAGCTGCATGGTTAAATAATTACCAGTCAAAAATTGTATCATCGGATGAAGCGCTGAAAATATTAAAGTCCGGTGATAATGTTGTTGTACAACCCGGCTGCGCTGCTCCAATGGAATTGATACGGGCAATGGTAAGACGTAAAGATGAATTGGAAGATATTAATCTATATCATATTCTAACTGTTGGACCTCTTCCATACGTTGAACCTGGTATGGAAAAACATTTTAAACATAGTGCATTTTTTATTGGAGCTAATACAAGAAAAGCTGTTAACGAAGGTCGCGCAGATTTTATTCCGATATTTTTATCGGAGGTTCCGCTTCTATTTAAAAATGGAATTATTAAATCGGATGTAGCCCTTATAAATGTTTCGCCTCCTGATGAACATGGTTTTTGCAGTTACGGAATAGATGTAGGAACTATCAAAACCCCTGCGGAAAAATCAAAAACTATAATTGCCCAGGTGAACAATTGTATGCCCAGGACTCTTGGTGATAGTTTCATTCATGTAAATAAACTGAAATATATTATTGAGTATGATGAACCAATGCAGGAACTTCCGCAGGTAGATCCTGACATTACTCCTGATATGCTTGAAATTTATAATCAAATTGGCCGACATATTGCAACTTTAATTGAAGACGGTTCAACCCTTCAAATGGGAATTGGTGCCATTCCGGATGCAGTACTTAAATATTTAAAAGACAAACGTGATCTTGGTATTCACACAGAGATGTTCTCCGATGGTATTATTGAACTTATTGAATCCGGCATTGTTAATAATGAAAAGAAAACTCTGCATCCCGGAAAAATTATTGCGGGATTTATTCTTGGTACAAAACGGAGTTTTGATTTTATTGATAACAATCCTATTGCGGAATTCCATCCGCAGGAATATGTAAATGATCCGTTTGTGGTAGCAAAAAATTATAAAATGGTTGCAATAAATTCCGCAATTGAAGTCGATCTTACAGGGCAGGTTTGTGCTGATTCGATAGGTACAAAATTTTTCAGCGGTATTGGTGGCCAGGTTGATTTCATTAGGGGCGCTGCCAGATCTGAAGGTGGCAAACCGATTATTGCCTTACCTTCTACAACAAAGGATTTTAAAATTTCCAGGATTGTTCCTGCTTTAAAACCAAGTGCTGGTGTTGTTACTTCGCGCGGAGATGTTCATTATATTGTAACTGAATATGGCGTTGCTCATCTTTACGGCAAATCAATAAGAGAAAGAGCAAAAGCATTAATAAATATTGCGCATCCTTCTTTCAGAGAATCACTTGAGATTTTTGCTAAAGAGAATTTTAATATCTGATTATGGTTGCAGTAATTGGTGATGTACACGGATGCTATAATACTTTAAAAGATCTTTTTAATAAGATAAAGAGGAAATATCCATCAATTGATATTTACTGTGTAGGAGATCTTGTTGACAGGGGATATTATTGCTACGAAGTGGTGGATTTTTTTATAAGCAATGGAATTAAATGTACGCCCGGCAACCATGATTATATGTTCTATGATTATTTTAAAAATCCTTCCAGCATATTTGCAAAAAGCTGGAGCTATAACGGAAATGAAACTACTTTGATTTCTTATTCTCAGCATATTGATGAAATGAATTTTCATCTTGATTACATTAAAGCATTTCCGTTGTTCTTTGATTTACCTGATTGCTTTATTTCTCATGCCGGAATTTCCAGCAGCTATAATAAAATATTTACACCTGAAATGATGAGTGATAAAGAACTGTTAAGTGGTTTTTTATTAAACAAGATTAATGATGATGCAGGAATACTCTGGAACAGAGATACACTTTTGAATATTAATAAGCTTCAGGTAGTAGGGCACACAAAACAGCCTGAAGTAAGAATGGATAAGAAATCAAATGGAATTTATATTGATACCGGCGCTTACAGCGGTAACATGCTAAGCAGTGTTATACTTGAAAACAATAATGTGCTTGACGTAATATTTGAATATACTCATAGCGACGATATCTCTTAATAAATAAATCTGTTCTCTTCAGATGAGAATTATTTTTTTTAATTCTTTTTTTTTACCCCAAAAAAAATTTGATATTCTCTTGTGAAATAAATAATTTTTCAAACAAAATTGGAGAACTAAAGCGAATAAAGTCTACAGTGTTTAACAATTGGTCGGGTTCAAAGAATTAAAGCGAGATTATTAAAAGTTCTCCGTGAGAGTGCACAGCTTTGTGCAATCGTATCTATTACTGTATACGGTTTCCTCTCAATAGGATTTACCAATCATATTAACCAGGTAAATGACTCTTATCTTTTTTTAAGCTGCCTGAATTACATCCAGAATAGTAATTTCTTAAATCCACAAGGGAAGGTACCCGGTTTGGAAAATGGTGAAGACAATTCTGCGGATTCAGCACTTACTTTACCCTCTGATAAAAATTTAACGCTTGACAAATCTAAAATAACCGGTTTTAGTATTCTGTTTGCACCGGATTCTGTATTACCTAAAAGATTAAATGATTCTTTAGCCATCGATTCATCCGATACTTCAAAAATTTTGTTAAGCGATTCTGCTCTTGCAAAAATCAAACAGGATTCCACTCTTAAAGCAGATACACTCTTCTGGGATTCTACTGCACGTATGGAACAATTTCATTACCAAAGAAAGGATCCTGTTTATACCGAGTTCAGACCTAAGAAAAAATCCAAGTTCTTCGCTAATCCTTCTCAGGCATTTTATACAAGAACTATAACGTTGGATTCAACAGGAAACTTTGTTGAGGTAAAAGAGAAGATAGCTAATGAAGAAACAAAAATTCTTATAAGAATTCCTATTGATGAATTTATACAGGCGAAAATTAAAGCAAACCAACGCGATCTCTGGGAACAGGAAGCGTATAAGTATGAACTGAAATCCGGTAAGAAAGATTTGAGTGAATTAATTTCCGACATAACAAATATAGAAATTCCATTACCAAGCGCCGGCTTCCTGAGCATTTTCGGTCCGCCTGTAATTAATTTAAGAATTGGTGGTGCAGTAGATATTCATGGTGCATGGAGGAGTGAAACTACAGAAGGTGTTACTGCTTCTTTAACCGGTAATACAAGGAATGAACCGGACTTTAAACAACAGGTTCAGATAAACGTAAACGGTACTATTGGGGATAAGCTTACAATTGGCGCCGACTGGAATACAGAGCGTACATTTGAATATGAAAACCAGTTGAAAATAAAGTACAAAGGTTATGAAGATGAAATTGTACAAAGCGTTGAAGCCGGTAACGTTTCACTTCAGACTTCTTCTTTGGTTGGCGGTAGTGAGGCTTTGTTTGGTGTAAAGGCTCAATTTCAGTTAGGTCCGTTAAATTTAACTGCTCTCGCTTCCCAGAAAAAAGGTGAAGTAAAAGAAGTATCAATAAGCGGCGGCTCTACTTCCAACGAGTTTGAACTTCACGCATATAATTATTCAACCAATCACTATTTTGTTGATGAAGTTTACGCAGATCCTGAAAGAAATTTATTCAATAAATACTATCGAACAGCTACACCAGAGATAGAAACCAGATTTATGATTAAGGATCTTGAGGTTTGGAAATCAAAAACAGGACAAAGAGACAGGGCGACTGAAAGACAGGTAAACGCTTATATTGATTTAGGACCAAGAACTAAAGATAATTTAAGTTATGAAGACAGTCTTAGAAGTGAAAATGTTAAACCTGTTCCCGGTCGGGTTGTTGTTGATAGATTTGTGAAACTTCAGGAGGGAACCGATTATACATATAATCGTTATGCTGGTTATATTACTTTCAAGACTCAAATTCAAGAAACGGATGCGATAGCTGTTGCCTATATAACTGAAGGATCTGAGCAGACGAATAATAAGGAAGATGATGCGTATTACGGTGAATTAATCGGAAATGATACAACAACCGCTAAAAGGTTAGTGCTCAAACTTGTTAAACCGGCATATTTACTTTCAACTTATCATCCGGCATGGGAGTTGCAATTAAGAAATATTTATTCTGTTGGCGGAAGAGATGTAAATGAAGAAGGTTTCAATCTTGATATAGTATATGCAGAACCGGGCAACGAAGATGTCAATGCCCTTAATGGTCAACCATTATTAAATGCTTTTGGCCTTGATAAAGTAAGTGAAGGAGGACTTGATGGAAGAGACGGCAAATTCGATTTTTACGAGAACAGAACAATTAATACCACAACCGGTGAAATCATCTTTCCTGTGCTGCAGCCTTTCAATGATAATTTTCCAGATGTTTTAAGTGCAGATCTAAAATATCCGGAAATTTATGATACAACCGTTACCGGCGCTAAAAATAAAACTTTAAAAGACAGGTTTCTTATTAAAGGTAAATACTCTGCTTCTTCAACGTCTGTATTCAACCTTGGTTTTATTGGAGTGGTTGAAAATTCCGTTAAAGTCAGGTTGGCAGGACGTGAATTAGTTGAAGGAACTGATTTCGTAGTTGATTACAATGTTGGACAGGTAACTATAAAAAATTCTGCTGCTTTGGTTCCTGGTGCGGATCTGAAAATATCTTATGAGCAGAATGACCTTTTCCAGATGGCTTCCAAGACTTTGCTTGGCTTGCGCGGTGAAATTAATTTCTCGCCAAAGACATCTCTTGGTTTTTCTATGCTTAATCTTAACCAGCAGACTTTAAGTGATAAGGTAAGAATTGGTGAAGAACCGTTGGACAACTCAATCTACGGATTAGATTTCGGTACTTCTCTTGACTTACCTTTTGTTACAAAAGGACTAAGTGAAATTATACCGACAAGAACAATGTCTAACCTGCAGGTTAAAGGAGAATTTGCTTATATCAATCCGGATCCTAATACAAAGAAGAGTACAATTTTCGGTGATCAGGGTGAAAGCATTGCCTACATAGATGATTTTGAAGGTTCAAAACGTACTATACCGGTCGGTCTTTCATATCCTTCCTGGCATGAACCAAGTCCGCCTGATGAATTGCCTCTACTCTCAGGTTCTCTTGAGCCAAATGAACTAATGGCATACAAAGCAAAGAGTATGTGGTATACAATAATTGGACAAGGAGCTGATGTAAATGAAATCTGGCCTGAAAAGCAGGCTTCACGCCAGGATCAGCAAGTAACAGTGCTTGACTATGAATACTGGCCGAGAAGCCGTGGTCAATTTAATCCGCATCCGACTTTGCAGAATCCAGAACAAAACTGGGGTGGAATGATGAAATTACTTTCATCCACAGCTTCCAATCTTATTGAAGAAAATATTGAGTTTCTCGAATTCTGGGTGAAACTTAACAGAGCTCCTGCTAATGCTAAGATTTATATCGATCTTGGAAAAATTACCGAAGATGCTATCCCCAATAATCTTCTTAATTCAGAAGATAAAAATGAAAATGACCTTATTGATGAAGGTGAAGATACCGGTCTTGATATGTTTTTTAATTCGCAGGAACAGACAGATTATCAATCAACTCTTTCTGATCCAAGTGGTGACGATTATTCTTTTTCATTAGGTAATGCCGATTTTTCAAGAATCAACGGAACAGAAGGTAATGCTGTTTCTATTGATGTTGGCAAATACCCTGATACGGAAGACTTAAACAGGAATCTTAACCTTGACCAGTTGAACAGTTATTTCCGCTATGAAATATCGTTGGATACTACTAAATATGAAGGCACAGACGTATTCCAAAATCCGCTTATTACAGGTGGTGGTATTAGGGTTCCTTGGTATCAGTTCAGAATTCCACTTAAAGATTTTCAAAAAGCGATTGGTGATCCTAGCTTTTCACTTGTTGAATATATAAGATTATTCGCAACCGGATTGAATGATAGCCTCCATCTTCGCTTTGCAGAATTCAATCTTGTTGGCAACCAATGGCAGAAAGTATTAAAGGAAAACCAAACTGAAGATGATGTGCTTACTTTATCGGTTGTTAATATCGAAGAGAATGACACCTACTATGATAGTCCACCCGGTGTTCAACGTGAAAAGGATAGGACTAAGGCTGATGAAGATGTTCTTAGAAACGAACAATCCTTATCTATGATTGTTAACGGACTGAATGACGGTGATAAAAGAGAGGTTGTTAAAAATCTTAGGGCGATGGACTTATTCAACTACAATGAGATGAAATTGTTTATACACGTTGATGATAATCCTGCAAATAATATATCGAGATATGTTGATTCAACAAACTACGCTGCAGAAGTCTTTTTCAGGTTCGGTTCCGATACAACAAATTATTATGAATACCGGATGCCTATAAAACCAATAACCGATGCAGCCGCATTAAACTGGTACGACTTATCAATCAAGTTTGATGAACTTACTGCCTTTAAGCAAATGAGGGGAGATTCAGTTTCGGCAACTTCAGTATTCAAGGTTAAAGTGCCGGGTACTGATGGACATTATTATTGCTTCAAAGGTAAACCGGCTTTAACCAAAGTTGCATTCTTTATGATTGGTATTGAAAATCCTAAGGGCAAAGGTATGGATTTACCTGTGTCCGGTGAAATATGGGTGAATGAACTTAGAGTTATTGGTGCTGATGATACGCCGGGCTGGGCTTACAGCGCCTCTGCAAAATTAAATGTAGGCGATTTATTTACCGTTAATTATAATACAAGTCAGACAGATGCAAACTTCCATAAACTGTCGGATAGATTTGGATCAAGAACGGATGCAAAGAATTGGGGTGTTAGTGTTGACTTTGATGTTTTAAAAGTTCTGCCGATTAATTTACCGGGCAGCAATTTAAGATTGAATTATTCGCATAATGAACAAAACTCAGCCCCACTTTACCAGCCGGGGACGGATATTAAAGTTGAAGAAGTAGCTAACCAGTACAGAGCAAAAGGTGTTTCTGAAGACAGTATTAAGAAATTTACAGAAAGTACAAAAACTGTAAGTGTTAATGAATCCTGGTCTGTTTCTAATTTTAAAGTGAAGATACCTTCAAGTAACTGGTTCCTTAAAGATTTTGTAAACAACCTGCAGCTTGGTTTTAATTACAATAAATCGTTCAGCCGTAATCCTACTACAGAAGTGTCCAAAACATGGGCATGGAATGGTAATGCGTCATACTCATTAAACTTTAGCCAGAATAATTTCTTTTATCCTGCTAATATTCCTGTTCTTGGTTCTGTAATTGAATTGTTTACTGATTACAGGAATGTAAAGATTTATTTTACACCGCAATCTTTTAACTGGGCTTTAACAGCTTCAAGGAATTATTCTTTCAGCCTTGCAAGAGCTAAAAGTTCAATTCCTACAGAAAGCCGTGATTTTAAAACTACAAGAAACCTTGGATTCCAATGGAAGATAACAGATGGTGGATTATTAAATTTAAGCACAAGTTATTCGTTTAGTTTCTCTTCATCGCTTGCACATTTACTTGCAATTAAAGATGAAACCGGTAAAGTAATAAGGGTTAGAAGTGAAGCCGAAATATGGAAAGATATTTTCACAAAGGATTTCTTCGGAAAAAATACACAGTTCCAGCAAAGTTTTGACCTGAAGACTTCTCCTAAACTTCCTTCACTTTGGGATATAGGGAAATATCTTACCTTGAACTTTGGCTATGGTGCAACATATAACTGGCAAAACAATCTTACACAAAAAGATCTTGGCAGAAGTGCGGGTGTTACAAGCAAAGTAAATGCTTCAATGCAGTTTAAACTGAAATCTTTGTTCGCTCCCTGGTTCAAGGAAGATGATATTGAAAAAGAAACTTCTACCAAGAAAACTACTACCGGAAGACAGACTGATACAAAACAAAAGCAGACAACCGATTCTAAAGATAAGAATAAGCAGCAAGGCAGAAACAAAAGAACTAACGATCAAAAAGTTAATAAACCAGTGGATGATAAAGGTCCAAAGACAGATTCGCTTTCCATTGCTAATAATCTGCAGACAGATTCACTTTCGGTTGCAAAGAATCAGCAGGCAGATTCATTATCTCAATTTGAATCCGCTAAAATTGATTCAATAAAAAAAGCTGAAGCATTAAAAGATTCACTTGCGAGAGAGCAAGCTATTGCTGATTCTATTGAAAATGCAGAACCTAAAGTTTCACCTTTTAAAGTAGCTTATCAGTATATAAAAGCTTCAGTCCGCTGGCTGCTTTTTGATTATGAAAATATTCAGATTAATTTTTCACAGGATAACCAGTTTCAGGGTTCAGGTTTAAGAGGTGGTGGTTCAGGACTCGTAAATTTCTGGGGAATATTCCAGAAAAGCGATTACGGTCCAAACAGGTTATTTATGCTGGGTCTTAGCAGTAATATTGGTCCCCGTGCTATTGCAAAAGGTACAATTACGGACAACTCTTCACAGAGAAACAGCATAGATCTTAAAACTCAGAGACCTCTCTGGGAAGGTGCAAACCTTGAATTAAAATGGAAGGTTGGCTGGCAAAACAGTAAAAGTGTTTCCATATCCATTGACAGTACAACCGGAACTTTAACTGCAAATACTCCAACATCAACAGGAAGTATTACCCGTTCGTTTGTAGCTCTGCCACCTGTGTTTTTCCTGCCATTTGTAAAAGATGGTATTGAGAACATAAAATCTAAATATAAACCAGAGAAGGATAATCTCTCAGAAGCATTTAGTGAAGGATTTGAATCTATTTCACTTGTATCAAAAATTCCATTCCTGGAAAAACTTATCAAGTATATTCCGAAACCAAACTGGAGCATTAACTGGGACGGGCTTGAGAAGATTAGTGTTTTCAAATCCTGGGCAAAAAGAGTATCAATAAGTCATTCCTACACATCTGAATATACGGAAGGGTGGAAGACCGACGTGGACGGTAAAGAGGTGATGCAATCACAAAAGGTTAACTATGGCTTTACACCGCTTGTAGGTTTGAACGTTACGTTTAATCAAATATGGACAGGTAACCTTACAGGTAATATCAAATACGGAACAAAAACGAGTTACGATCTTGGTGCAACTACAAAGAATATTACTGAAACAGCTTCTAAAGATATTGGTATATCGGCAAGTTATTCCAAATCAGGATTTGAAATTCCTTTGTTTGGTGTATCGCTTAAAAATGATATTGAAGTTTCGTTCTCATATACTTACGCAAGAAATTCAATTGTAAACCATATTATGAGAGACTCACAAAGAGAGTATCAAAAGGTACCGCAGGATGGAACGATAAGAACGACAATGGAACCAAGAATAAAATATGTTATTAGTTCAAAAGTAACTTTGTCGGTATTCTATAAAAAATCATCCGTTACACCGGAAGGCGCTTCTAAAATTTCTGCAACATCTACAAACGAAGCTGGTCTGGATGTTCATATTACAATTCAGTAAAACTGTATTATAGTCTACTTTTTTAATTGACTGGAATTTATTAAACTTATTTCAAACAGACAGGTAATTAATGAAAAATAACAAAATCCTTTGGGTAGATGACGAGATTGAATTGCTTCGTTCACATATTTTCTTCCTTACAGAAAAAGGTTACGAAGTTGAAACTGTTACAAATGGTGATGATGCGATAAGCGAGGTTAAAGAAAAGAATTTTGATCTTATCTTTCTTGATGAAATGATGGCCGGTAAAGGCGGACTTGAAACGCTTGCAGAAATAAAAGAGATTAATCCGAACATACCTGTAATTATGGTTACAAAGAACGAAGAAGAATCTCTGATGCACGATGCTATTGGAAGTAAGATAACAGATTACCTTATCAAACCGGTACATCCAAGCCAGGTGCTTATGGTTTGTAAAAAAGTTCTGGAAGCTAAGAAGATTTCAAGTGAATATGTCGCTAAAGATTATCTTGTGGATTTCAATGAGATATCCCGAGAGATTATGTACGGCCCCGATTTTGATGAATGGATTGAGATATATTTAAAACTTGTTAACTGGGATATGGAATTAGATATTCATCCTGAACTGGGATTACGGCAAACACTTATCGATCAATGGAGAGAATGCAACCAGGAATTTAGCAAGTATGTTGAAAAAAATTATCTGAAGTGGATTAATTCAGAGAAAAGCATAGACAATCCTACGCTTACTACATCCGTTGTAAATGATTATGTAGTTCCACTTATCAAAGATGAAAAGAATGTTGTGTTCTTCTTTGTACTTGATTGCCTTCGTATTGATCAATGGCTGATGATGGAAAAACATTTAATTGATCTGTTCAACATTGAGAAGAGTTATTATTATTCAATTTTGCCAACAGCAACTCCATACGCAAGAAATTCTTTGTTTGCCGGTTTATATCCGTCTGAAATAGAGAAATATTATCCTATTTTATGGCAGGGTAAAGATGACGATGAAAGAAGCCAGAATAAATATGAAAAGGAACTGCTTCAGTTACTTTTGGACAGAAGAAGACTGAAACTTAAAAATGAACTCAAGTACATTAAGATTATTGATCCTGAAGTGGGAAGAAATTTTGAACAGAATATTCTTTCTTACCAGAACTCCCAGCTAACAGCGGTAGTAGTAAATTTTCTTGATATGATTGCCCATGGAAGATCGGATTCTGAACTTCTAAAGGAAATAGCACCAGATGAACCCGCTTACAGATCATTAACAAACAGCTGGTTTACACATTCATCATTACTTGCAACATTCAGGCAGATAGCAAAAATTAAAAATGCCAAGGTAATTATAACAACAGACCATGGCAGCATAAGAACTTTGAGAGGTGCAAAAGTATTAGGTGATAAAGAAGCTTCTACAAACCTGAGATTTAAATTCGGAAGAAACCTTAAGGTTGATGATAAGCATGCAATTTACATTACAAATCCTGCTGAATACAAACTGCCAAAACGCGGGGTAACAATAAATTATATTATTGCCAAAGAAGATTATTACTTTGTCTATCCAACTGATTATCATAAGTATTTAAGCTATTATAAAGATACTTTTCAGCATGGCGGAATTTCAATGGAAGAAATGATTTTGCCGGTTATTAAAATGGAGAATAAAGTTTAATGCAGCTTCCGGTAACAAAAAAGGCAAATTCACCGGAAGAGACTTTTAAATTAGCATCTGAGTTTGCCGCATCACTTAAAGCAGGAGATGTTATTGCGTTAAACGGAGAACTTGGTGCAGGTAAAACATTCTTCGTCAAAAGTGTGCTTCAGTATTTTGAAATCGGAAATGTTAACAGTCCTACCTTCGCAATTGTTAACCAGTTTGAGGGGAAGGTAAAAGTAAATCATTTTGACTTTTACAGGGTGAACGCAATTAACGAGCTTCATGATATTGGGTTTGAAGATTACCTTGATGATGAATCCATTACATTTATTGAGTGGGCCAATCTGGCCAGGGAAATCCTTCCTCATAAAAGAATTGAAGTTGATATAAAAATAATTGATGAATTTGTACGCGAATTTACTTTTATTGAATTGAATTACAATTAGCTTTATTTCGCAGATTGTAATCAGTTAAAACCTGATTTGCTTATCGGTAGAGTTTATTTTTCTCCGTAATTTTTCTTATTCTCTGTTAGAAATATTTTGAATTATTCCTCAATGGTGAAACAATGAAATCATTTTACTCACTACTTATTTTATTTCTAATGATTATGAAAATATCTGCACAAAAAGAAAATAACCAGCTTGATTCGCTTTTATCCTCTGTTTATAAAATTAACGAACCGGGTGCTGCAGTTGCTGTTGTAAATGATGGTAATCTGATATTCGAAAAAGGATATGGAATAGCTGACCTTGATTCTAAAAGTATCATTAGCGCTTCTACCAATTTCAATATCTGTTCGATGACAAAGCAGTTTACCGCATACGGAATTCTGTTGCTTCAAAAGCAGAAAAAAATATCTCTGGATGATAAATTGAATAAGTATTTCCCGGATTTTAATCCAAAGGTTGCGGAAAAGGTTTCCATCCGTAATTTACTAACACACAGTTCGGGAATAGTTGATCATTATTCTTATGTTGATAAAAAACAGTTTACGCAGTTTTGGGATAAGGATGTTTATAATGCGGTTAGATCAGTAGATTCATCTTACTCTACCGCCGGTTCAAAATATCAGTACAGTAATACTGCATTTTGTTTGCTTGCTAGGGTTATTGAAAAAGTCTCCGGTAAATCTTTCTCGGATTTTGTTAAAGAAAATATTTACAACCCGTTAAAAATGAATGCAAGTGATGTGATTAAACCTGACTTTAATATTTCAAACCGTGCTTATGGCTACGAATTTGAAAATGACACATTTAAAATTGCAGATGCAAAACAAAGCCTCTTCTTTTCTACGCAGGGTGATGGCGGAATTTATACTTCAATAAATGATTACCTTAAATGGATTACTGCAATTCAAACAGGCAAAGGAATTGACGCTGATTTAATTAAAGAAGCACAATCAAAACAATTTACCATTGATGCTGCAAAAGATATTTCTTACGGTTATGGCTGGTTTGTTGCCGGCAATAGCAAAAATATTGTAGTATATCATACTGGTTCTAACGGCGGGTTCAGAACTATAGTGGTTATGCATCCGGCAAAAAAATATTCTGTTGTAATTTTCTCAAACCGGACGGGAATTGATTTGGAAGATTTAGTCAGGAAGATAAATAAAATTTACGGAATTGATGATGCAGCATTTGTTAAGCTTGATTCATTAATATCCTGAAGCAGCTAAAATTCATTTTGAAAATCATCCGCTAAAAGATAAGTTTACTTCACCTAAAAAGAATGAATAAGATGACATACAAAGAAAAATCTAAAATTCTGTCAGAGCATTTTAATCTTTTGGATGAAATAATAGAGATACCCGGAAGTGAAATTGAAATAAGGAATATTAAATTCAGTTCGGATAGCTGGAAACTGCTTCCTGGTGCGAATGAATATTATTGTGAAAAGCACAATTTAAAATTTACTGAATCAAATAATTTCCGGGATGAAATAACCTTTCAACAATATCCTGAATTTCTGAAACATGACGATATTAACATTCAGGAAAACAATGAATTTGTTTATACAATTTTCAGAAAGGTAAATGATAAGAAAGCAGACAGTGTAATTTTTTTATTCCATGGCCTAAACGAAAAACACTGGAATAAATATCTTCTCTGGGCAGAAAAGCTGGTTGAAGAAACAGGGAAGACTGTAATTCTTTTCCCAATCGCTTATCACATGAACCGCTCACCGCAGGAGTGGAGCAATTCAAGGTTGATGAACAATGTAAAAAATCTCAGGCGACAGCATTCGCCATCAATCACTAATTCAACTTTTGCCAATGCAGCAATTAGCGCAAGAATTCAGATGATTCCGCAAAGATTTTTCTGGTCCGGTCTGCAAACTTTTTATGATGTAGTAAAACTTGTTCAGCAAATAAGAGCAAATGAAAATTACCTGGTTGAGGCAAATGCATCGATTGATTTCTTTTCATATTCAATTGGCTCTTTTCTTGGCGAGATTTTAATGATGACTAATCCTAAAGATTTATTTAAAGATTCACGGTTATTTATGTTTTGCGGCGGGCCAACACTTGACCGGATGTCTCCAAATTCAAAATTTATTCTTGACAGCGATGCGACAATTGCGATTTATTCTTTTTATACCGAGCGGCTTGAAAGCGAATTGAAAATGGATAAACGAATAGCTCATTATTTTAATGGAGATCATAAGAGCGGTAGTTATTTCAGATCGATGTTAAGTTATAAAAAACTGAAGGAGTTAAGGGAAAAAAGATTTAATGAACTAAGCGATAGAATTTATGCCGTCGCATTAAAAAATGATGAAGTGATTCCATCGAATGAAGTTGTTAATACGTTAAAAGGCGATTACCGCGATATTCCTGTTCAGGTTGATATACTTGATTTCCCATACGATTATTCACATATAAATCTTTTCCCGGATGACCAGGATGCAGTACTTGTAGATAAGGCTTTCAACAAAGTCTTTGGAACTGCAACTGAATTTCTTAAATAATTTTTTAGGAGAACAAAAATGCGTTTTATCAGCAGGTTAGCTTTTTATTTATCAGCAATTGCGTTTTTCTCAATAATTTCTTTTGCTCAACAAAATGATGTTGATAAGCTTCCTGTAAATTATGAAGAGCTTACTTCACCTGATTTTATTAAAGCAGTCGAGAAATCAAATGGTACGTGTATTATTCCATTTGGAATATTAGAAAAACACGGTCCTCATCTTCCGCTTGGCACTGACCTGCTTGATGCAAGGGAAAAATCAATACGAGCTGCACAAAATGAATACGTTTTAGTCTTTCCGCAATATTATTTCGGACAGATATATGAAGCTAAACATCAGCCGGGAACAATTGCTTACAGCTCAGATATAATCTGGAAGATGCTGCAGGAAACCTGCGATGAGCTTTCAAGAAACGGAATAAAGAAAATTATTATCGTGAACGGACACGGAGGCAATAATAATTTTATAAAATATTTTTGCCAGGCGCAGCTTGAAAAAAGAAAAGACTATGTTGTAATAATGTATACTCCGGTCGGAAATCCTGAGGTTCAGAAAGAAATTCTAAAACTTCGGAAGACTGTTGATGATGACCATGCAGGTGAAACAGAAACTTCTTCCATATTAGCTTTCAGACCAGATTTGGTAAAGCTTGATAAAACATCTACACAAAGCGGTGAAGACAAAAAACAATTAGATGGATTGCATGACTTTTTCGCGGGAATTTGGTGGTATGCTAAATTTCCTAATCATTATGCAGGAGACGGAAGCCCGGCGAACAAAACATTAGGAGACCTGATTCTTAATTCTGACGTTGATCAGCTAACTAAATTTATTAAGTCAATTAAGAAAGAAAACAGGTTGATTGACTTGCAAAACAAATTCTTTGATGAAGCTGATGAACCATTAAAAACCAAGGTAAAATAGAAAACAAGTTTTGTCTTTGCGGAAATAAATTTTTGCTTAAGTGCATCATGCAGGCATACAAATGGGATGTAATTCTCTCTCATTATCCCTATCTTTACACAGTTTATTTTCATAATAATCCAGTTGATAGATGAATGTATTAGGAATTGAAAGCTCCTGCGATGAAACTTCTGTAGCTGTAATTTCAGAAGGAAAGCTGAAAGCAAATCTGATTTCATCCCAGGATTTTCATACAAAGTATGGCGGTGTTGTTCCGGAATTATCAAGCCGTGCACATCTTCAGATTATTGTTCCATTGGTAAAAGATGCACTTTCAAAAGCTGAATTGAATTTAGACAATATAGATTTGATTTGTGCAACTGCAGGTCCCGGTTTGATAGGAGCTTTGCTTGTTGGTTTAACCTTTGGCAAGTCGTTGGCCTTTTCACTTAATAAACCTTTTGTTCCGGTTAATCATATAGAAGGACATATTTTTTCCGGTTTCCTAATGGAAGATAAGCCGGAGTTTCCTATTCTTGTTCTTGTTGTTTCTGGAGGTCATACTTTACTGCTCCTTGTTAAAAGTGATGAGGAAATTATTAAACTAGGAACAACTGTAGATGATGCGGCAGGTGAAGCATTTGATAAAGTATCCAAGTTGCTTGGCCTTGGTTATCCGGGCGGACCAAAAATTCAGAACATGGCGAAAGATGGCGATCCCGAAAAGATTAAATTTCCTGTTTCAACTTTAAAAAACCCTTACGGTTTTTCTTTCAGCGGATTGAAAACAGCAGTCTTAAGGTATGTTCAAAAAAAATATGGTGAAGGCACTTCCATTCCGCAAAATGATTTGCCCGATCTGACTGCTTCTTTTCAGGCGACAGTTGTGAAGACATTAATCAGAAATGCTGAAAAAGCTTTAAAGGAATTCGATGTAAAATCTCTTTCTTTGGTTGGTGGTGTTGCTGCAAATAAAGCATTGCGAAATGCATACGAAAATCTGGCAATTAAATATCACAAGAAAATTGTAATTCCGGATTTTGTTTTTTGTGGAGATAATGCTGCTATGATTGCATACAGAGGGATGAAACTTTATCAACTTGGCAGAAGGTATTCTCTCAACTCAAATGCTTACCCAGGATTAAGCAGCGATTCGTTTATTACTAATGCATTAACAAAATAAATTACAGATTGGAACAATTAGTTTTCGGGACAAATGATGCTTGATAAAGAAATAGATAACCTTTCAAAAGCAGAAAAGGAAGCATTGCTTTCTAAGCTTAGGAAACGTGTAGATTTATTTGACAGGATACTTGTTTATCTGCTAAATAAAAGAACAAAAACAACAGTACAGATTGGCAGAGTAAAAATATCCCTGAATCAACCGACTTATAATCCTGAACGTGAACGCGACGTTATGCAAAAAATCTATTCGCATAACAAAGGTCCATTGACCGAAGAATCTCTCGAGAGAATTTACGAAAGGATTCTTGATGAATCCCGTGCAACACAGAAATCTGAATCGCCAAAATTGTTTAGTAATGACAAAGACAAAAAGTAAAATATCACTTAAAAAATTATTGACGCCAAAGCAATGGTTAATTGTGATTGTTGTGTTTGCTGCTATGCTTGGTCTGTTCACTTATACTTTCTTCTGGCCGAACCGGATAGAAGGAAAACCATTTGTAAAAATTGTTATAAAGAAGGGGCACACGTTAAACCAGGTTATCGATACTTTATACTCAAAAGGAATAATTCCTAGTAAGAGAAATATGAAAATAGCCGCTTATTTACTTGGAGCGGAAAAAAATATTGTCGCTGGTAGATATGAAATTCCTAACAGCATTAGTTATGTTAATCTTGTACTTATGTTTAAGGAAGGGAAATGTGAACAGCCGGTTTACGTTCACTTGTATGATGGAATAACATTACGGGCATTAGGCAAAGTACTGAATGATAAACTATTTATTGATTCATCTGATGTGGTAAGGTTGGCGACTGACCAGATATTTATCGATTCGCTTGCATTTGAACAGCGGAATAATCTTTCGCTTACACTGAATTCGTTGGAAGGTTACCTGCTCCCTGGTGATTATTATTTTTATAAGGATACTTCACCAAATGAAGTCCTGAGAAAGTTGAACGCAAAATTTGTCAGTTTCTTTTCTGAAAATTTAAAGGGCAGTTCGGTCATTCCAAAATATAATTCTAACCAGATAATTACGATGGCTTCAATCATTCAGGGAGAATCAAAAAAATCTGAAGAGCATAAAACTATTGCCGGTGTATATTATAACAGGTTAAGACTTGGGATGAAACTTCAGGCCGATCCGACAATTCAATATGCACTAAATGGTAAGTGGCGAAGATTGCTGTACAGCGATTTGCAAATTGAAAGCCCGTATAATACATATAAACATTTTGGGCTGCCGCCGGGACCAATTAATAATCCGGGTCAAAGCGCTATACTTGCTGCTCTTAATCCTGAGGAGCATAATTATATTTTTTTCGTTGCTGACGGAACGGGCGGACATACATTTTCTGAGAATTACAGGCAGCATCTTTTAGCTGTAAAAGATTACAAATCAAAAATTGAAACTTCAGTTACAAAGACAAATTAAGTAATGAAAAATCTCCGGATAAATAATAAAATTATTCTTCAGTCACTTTTAGTAAGTTTGATTTCACTGATTCTAACCGGTTGTGCTAATCAATTGCCTCCCGGTGGCGGGCCGCAGGATAAAACTCCTCCTGAGATAACATTTGTTTATCCTTCAAACGGAACAGTAAATTTTAGTGATGATCATTTTGAAATAGAATTCTCCGAGTATGTTACTAAGAGTACAGTTCAGGAAGCAGTTTTTATTTCACCTGCAATTGAAAGTACACTTGACTACGACTGGAGTGGTACTTCAGTAAAAATCATGCTGCCGGGCAAGTTGAAGGATAATGTAACTTATATTGTTACAATCGGGACGAACGTTGAGGATATAAATAACAGGAATAAAATCTCGCAGTCTTATTCATTCGCTTTTTCAACCGGACCAAAGATTGACCGCGGTATTGTACAGGGTAAAGTTTATGCAGATAAACCACAGGGAATAATGTTGTTTGCTTATCCTGTTGCAGATACAGTTATTAATCCTATCATTCATAAACCAAAATATATTTCCCAGGCTGGGGTTAACGGAGAATTTAAATTATTAGGTTTGGCTTTTGATACTTACAGGATATTTGCGGTAAAGGACGAATTTAATGACCTTGTTTATAATGTCGGAGATGATTCATACGGCTGTCCTTATGCGGATATATCTGTTGATGAAGCCGATTCTGTTTTTCATGGATTGAATTTCTTTATGTCCAAGGAAGATACTGCAAAGCCAAGACTACTTAGCGCTACAATGACAGACCGCTTTCATATCCTTATCGAATTCAGTGAACCATTTGACAGCTCAATTGTAAGTGCAAAGAATTTTGTTGTAATTGATTCAACGGAAAATAAAATTTATAACCCGGTGTTTGCTTTTACAGGCAAAGCAAAAGAGAATTCCATGGTGCTTTCAATTAAAGATAGTATGAAGAAGGATAACAATAATTTCCTGCAGGTTTCAGGATTGAAAGATAAAAATGGCAACACAACACCAAAAGATTTTTCACAGATTGTTGTGAGTGAGAAAGCTGATACCTCAGCCCCGAACACAATGCAAACCAAAGTTGTTAATGTAGAATCTCTTAAAGGATTTCAACAGGAATTTATTTTTACCTTTGATGACGGGTTCGATTCTCTTAAAGCAAAAGCAGGAATTACAGCAGGTGAGAGAAGAGGGAAGGATATTAAATGTTCGGTAAGTTTTATAGATGATGCTTCATTCAAGGTTAAGATTTTGGATGAATTGAATCAAAAGGAAAATTATATTATCAAAATAAATCTGAATAATATTATTGACGCAGCAGGAAACAGGAGAGACTCTGTTTATACATATGGTTTTAAACCGGTTTCTCAGACTGATATTACAGGCGCTTCGGGTTCAGTTCAATTAACTGCCGGGTTAGAAAAAGAAAAAGTAATTGTTGTATTGAACGGTACTGATGGTTCAAAGAAGAATTATCAAAAGAAGATAGATATTAAAAAAGAATTTAAATTTGACAAGGTTGCACCCGGTAAATATCTTCTTTGGAGTTATGTAGATAAAGACAGCAGCAATACTTTTAACTACGGCAAACCGTTTCCTTTTTTGAATTCAGAGAAGTTTATCTATTATCCTGATACACTACGTTTACGCGCAAGATGGCCGGTTGAAGATATTAAACTGGAATACAAATAAACTATTTTAATATCATCAGCTTCTTTGTTTGAGAGAAGTAATCCGATTGAATCTTGTAATAATAAATACCTGATGCAAGGTTTGCTGCATTAAAGTTTAGTTTGTTAATTCCCGTTGAACCACTGCCTGTGAAGAGATTCAAAATTTCATTCCCAAGAATGTCATAAAGTTTTATTGTTACACTTCCAGATTTTGGAGCCTGCCAGGATATAATCGTTTCCGCATTAAAAGGATTAGGATAGTTCTGGAAAAGAACAAAATCTTCGGGAATGCTTTCATCAGTATGAACATCGGAAGGTGATGCGAATATTGTTCCATATACGAAATCGCTCATCCCGGCAACTAAAGTATCGTACCGCGCTTTTGATAAATTAAAGTCATTATCGTATAAACCGTGCTCCAATCCTTCCCATAATCTTAATTTATTTTTTATTCCAAGTCTTTCAACTGTATTGTGGATAGGTACACTTCCGAAACAATGAACGGTTCCCATGGCGTTTCCTTCATAACAGGGAACAATACTGTCATCAGTTCCGTGCTCGCTCATTATCGGGATATCATCAGGTTGAATCCAGTTCGTATCTCCAATTGCTCCCCAGCAGTTTAGAACAAGATTAAACTTTGTTGAATAACCGGGATTGCCCGAGTTGCCTTCTAGTCCTCCTAATTGAGTTGTATCCACCAACGAAGGAATCTCATTAGAATTCAAATATGCAGCGTGAAGGGCTGTAAATGCACCGGCTGAGGTTCCTCCCACTATAATTAAATTATCATCAATTTTATATTGAGATTTGTTCGCTCTGAAAAATCGTATTGCAGCTTTCAAATCCTGGACAGCTCTTATAACAGCTTTATAATATTCGCTTGTTCCAAATGGAAGAAGCCCTAAACGGTAATTGATGGAAGAAGTTACATAACCTTTCTTTGCAAAGTCAATGCAGAATTTGGAAACATCAGTATCCTCTTTGGAACCTAACAGAAAGCTTCCGCCGTGAACCCATATCATTAATGGTCTTTCCGGAAGAGTATCATTTTCCGGTTCATAAAAATCAAGCAATAAGGATTTAGTTACACCAAGGTAATTTTTATTCTCACCAAATTTTACATCCTTGGTAATTTTAACAGAGTTGAAGAGTGAATCTTTAAAACGAATCTGTGAAGTACAAATTGATTGAACCAAGCAGGTTATTAAAAAAGCTGCAGTAAATAGTTTAATTTTACCCAAAGCTTTACTCCGAAAAAATAATTTATTAGGTATTAACCTATTTCATTTTTCCAAGTCTTTCTGAAACAGGTTTTATAGTAGGATGATTTGCGAACTCACCTGCAACCGGTTTTTTCCAGGTGGTTAACAAATGTCCTAACATATTTTGATTTTTATGTTTCAGTGAATACTCAAGCAAAGCATTCGCTGCGTCAACATCTTTCCAGCTTGAAGGTAAAATTCTGAATCCTTTTTTAAGAAATATTGGGATTGATGGATACTGATCCAACTTTGCATAATGCCAGTCGCAGATTATAATATCTTTTGGGATGCTGTCTATTGCAAGGTGAGTTCTGCTGTTGGAAGCTTCCCAGTGACTATATCCTGTTGAAGCAGTATCGATAAGGCGATCACCCCACATCATCATTTCTAATCCACGTTTCCTGACAAGATGATTGTAGTAATCATTAACAGCTTTAGAGAATAAAAAGGCGGGATCTTTCCCGTTGCAGCGGGGGCAGAATTCCGATCCGATTAAAAATACTTCGTCCATACCAACATGAAATATTTTTGCATCAAATGCATCAACCAGCTCATCCATCAAATCAAAAATGATAGGATTTATTTCCGGATGTAGCGGACACCAGCTTCTGCAATAAATGTTTTCGTTGTTCGGATATTGTCCGGGGGTCTCATCAAATTCAGGATAAACAGTAAGAAGTGTAAATGTTTCGGATGCCCAGGATTGATGACCAAGACATTGAAATTGCGGAATCAATTCAATGTTATATTCCTTACAGGTTTCAAGCAGGTTCCTGATTTCTTCTTTTGTTATATGTCCGTAACCCCGCAATTCAGGATGAGATTGATATTCATAGTGATAATTGATTTCTGTAATAATAAAATCAATTCCGGATTGACTTAGTTTTGGGATATCATTTTTAACTGCGTCAAGTGATTCTTTTGAATCCATCAGGACATGGATTCCAAGTTTAAATCCTTGTTCAGAATCCTTAAATAGTTCTGATGAGGTGGCACAACTACTGAATAAAGCAAACATCATAGTTGATATTAAAACTATTATTATGTTTCTGATTATATATGACTTAAGCACAGTATTTTCCTTTTAATGAAACGGTTATAATAAAGCGGAGTCTTTCTACAACTCAGTACAAAATTACTCTAATTCAAATAAAATAAAAATGCCGCTGTTCAGGCGGCATTATATTCTGTAAAGACTATTTATCTGCGGGTTGGAAACCTGCAGGCGGTTCGGCAAGTTTATTATCTGCTGTGAATGTTATTGTATGAAGTTCGCAAAGATTAAAATCTTCCCACCAGAAATAATTTCCTTCGGTATCACCAATTAAAATATCAAACAGACATTCGTTATCACCGTATCCCGAAAAATTTATTTCCAATTCCTCACCATCGTTAAGGATCTGGTCACCCAGAATATCTTCACCCCATTGAACAGAATCTGCTTCAGCAACATATAAATCATAAATTGTAATACCTGTATTGTTCACAAGTACAAAATCCTGTGCCTGCGAATACAGATTAGTTGAGAATAAAGCTAAAATAACAGTCACGAAAAGGAAAATAGATTTTTTCATAGCGCCCTCAGGTTAGTTAATAGTTTAGAACAATTGATTCTACAGGCAAACATATTACATTCCTGAAAAAGTTCAAAACTAAAATTGTCAGACTAAAAACTGTTATAACTCTTTCTTTATATCACCAAAATATTTATCGATATACTGCTCAGCTTTATCCTGTGTTTCAGCTTCTGTTATGCAGCGAATAATTGGTTCAGTATTGGATTTTCTGAAATGAACCCAATGATCAGGAAAATCAATTCTTAAACCATCTTCGGTATTAATCTTTTCGTTGCCGTATTTATTTTTAAGGCTATGCAATATCGCATCGGGATTAGCATTCTTCAATTCGATTTTTCTTTTGGCAATAAAATATTTGGGCAGCGAATCTTTCAATTCACTTATTGTCCCTCCGAATTCAAGCAGGTGCTGTAAAGTGATTGCAATACCTACAAGTGCATCCCTTCCGAAATGAAGTGCCGGGTAAATAACTCCTCCACTTCCTTCACCACCAATAATTGCGTCAACTTCTTTCATCTTCTTTACAACGTTTGCTTCTCCAACAGGCGAACGAAATACTTTGCAGCCGGCAGCATTTGCAACATCATCTACCGCGCGTGTAGTTGAAAGATTAACTGCGACATTTCCTTTCTCTTTTGACAAGATAAATTTAACTGCCTGGGTAATAGTATTTTCTTCACTAAACGGTTGGCCTTTATCGGTTATTAATACAAGACGATCAACATCAGGATCAACAACAATTCCAATATCGGCTTTTTCTTCTTTTACTTTTTCCATTGTGCCGGTTAAGTTTTCCGGGATTGGTTCAGGTAAACGTGGAAAGATTCCGGAACGTTCACAATTCATTTCAATTACTTCACAACCAAACTCTCTTAACAAATCAGGAATTACATACACGCCAGCGCCGTTTACACAATCAGCAACTACTCTGAATTTTCTTTTTCTTATTTTTTCTTTATCGATGTATTTGAGTTTCAGAACATCTTCTACATGTTTTTTAAGTCCATCCTCGTAGAAAGATATTTTACCAATAGATTCCCAGTCAACATACTTTGGTACATTTTCCAATATTTTAAGAAGCTGAACATTTTCTTCGGGAGTCATAAACTGCCCCGTTGAATTAAGAAGCTTGAGTGCATTCCATTCATTTGGATTATGACTGGCAGAGATTGCTATTCCTCCGGCTGCTTTTAGGTTTTTAACCGTATATTGAACGGTAGGTGTTGGAACTATACCAATGTCAACTACATTGAAACCTTTTGCAGCTAATGTACCTGAGACGATATTTTTAACTAACTCTCCGGTAATGCGGGCATCTCTTCCAATAACAATTGTTCCTTTGCCGCAAAACTCAGCATAGGCAGATGTAAATTTAACTAGCACTTCCGGTTCAAGGCCATCGCCAATAATGCCTCTTATTCCTGAAACACTTACCATTAGTGTGGGCATAATTCCTCCTCAAATGAGATTTTATTCACAATGAAAGAAAAAAATAAAATTATAGAACTAAAGTAGAATTTTTCTTTAATTTAATTATACTACAAGTTGACATATAAATTCAATACTTGTATATTCGCAACAAAAATTGCCAATCATTACAAATATTTTATAAAATATCTGAGAGGCTCTTGATGAGAGTTAAATTGTTACCTTTCTATTTTTTTCTAATAGTTCTTTCTTTAAAATTATTTGCAGGTACTACTGGTAAAATATCTGGAATAGTTACAGATAAAGAAACCGGTGAAGGAATACCTTTGGCAAATGTTTATATTGAAGGCACTACTTTAGGAGCAGCGGCTGATGTTGATGGTAATTATACTATTCTTAACGTGCCGCCTGGAGTGTACACTGTAACAGCATCTGTAATAGGATATCAGAAACTAAGCGTTACTGATGTTAGAGTTAATGTTGATTTTACAACAAGACTTAATTTTCAGTTAAGCTCAGGTTCAATTGATTTACCTGCTGTTCTTGTTCAGGGTGAAAGAAATCCCTTGATAAGACAGGATCTGACTAATCCTACTGTCGCAATAACTACGGAAACAATACAGGAATTACCGGTAGATCAGCTTTCTGATGTAATCAAATTACAGGCAGGCGTTGTAGTTGGAAATGATGGTGACCTGCATATCCGTGGTGGTTATGGGAACGAAATAGCTTATACACTTAACGGTATTACTTTAAATGATCCGTACGGCAACAGGAGTTCTTTAGGATTGGCTACAAATGCTGTTCAGGAAGTATCTGTCTCAAGCGGAACGTTTAGTGCAGAATATGGTAACGCCTTAAGCGGCGTTGTTAATTATGTTACAAAGGAAGGCGGAAATAATTATACTTTCAGCGTCAGAAGCTATGTGGGAGATTATCTTACCTCCCGTGATGATTTATTTGATAACATCGATGAAATTGATCCTTTGAACAGAGGCAGAATTGAAGCTACGATCGGTGGCGCTGTTCCGTTACTTCCAAAAGTTAATTTCTATGTGTCTGGTGTCTATGAAAATTTTAAAGGATCACTCTACGGTAAGAAATTATACAATACAACAGATTCGTATTTAACTCCTGAGTCTTTCAAATCAACTGATCCCCGGTTAGCACTTTACTCGGCAAACTTAAGGAATTCATCTGGAATGTATTTCTTTAATCCATACGATACTTTAAATACTACCGGTTTACCGACAGGTGACGGAAGTACAGTAGCAATGAACTGGTCCAAGAGCATGAACATCCAGGGAAATATAAGTTACAGACCATTTGAGCTTTTAAAAATAAAATATGAGGCAGTCTTTAATAAAAGTGAATCAAAGGGATATAGCTTTTCATTTAAATATAATCCCGATGGTGTTGGAACAAACTATAGTAACGGATTTATTCAATCGATAGATATAACACATACATTAAGTGATAAAGTATTCTATACGTTGAAAGCTTCATATGGTTATAACGAGAATAAATATTATCTGTTTGAAGATATTAATGATCCCGGTTATCTGCCTTCACTATATTTAAGAACAATTACTAACACAACCTTTTATGCAGGCGGTACAGACAATACAAGAACCTATCGGAAAACAACAACAAGCGGTGTAAAAGGTGATCTTGTTGCCCAGGTATTTGGCAATCACGAAATTAAAACCGGATTTGAATTCAGGTATCATGATCTTCAGTATGAAGGCTACGATGTTGAAGTTGGCATTCTGAATAACGACGGCTCTTTTGACGCCAATATTACGAATGATGATTTATTGTACGGAAATGTTACGCTTGCAAGACGTATACCTACGAGCCCATCGCTGTATACTTCTTACAGGTATTATCCTTCAGAATTTACTTACTATGTTCTCGATAAGATTGAATTGGCATCTTCACTTGTATTGAATTTTGGATTACGTTATGAATGGTTCAATCCGAACGCACAATATAATCCTTTCCTATCGGCGGATTTGAAATCACTTAAAGCCGGCAGCATTTCAACGAGTAATGAAAAAGCCTCAATCAAACAAAATATATCACCAAGGTTGAGTGTTTCCTATCCAATAACTGACAGAGGTGTAATCAGATTTTCATACGGACATTTTTATCAGAACGGTTCATTAGGTACGCTTTACAGAAACCCGAATTTCTATGTAGCGAACGTTGGCTCTACTCCAACTTTCGGAAATGCAAATGTTGAACCTCAGAAATCAGTCCAGTATGAGCTTGGTTTGCAGCAGCAGTTAACTGAAGATTTGAAATTTGATCTTACCGGCTTTTATAAGGATGTAACTAATTACATTTATACACAAACAGTTTATACAACAGAAGGTAGGCAGTATTACAGCCTTACAAATTTAGCTTATGCAAATACAAGAGGAATAACGTTATCATTCATTAAAAGAAGATCACCCGGAAGTTTGTTCTATGCAAGCCTGGATTACACGTTTTCACTTGCAGAAGGAAACAGAACATATCCATCGGAAGAAATTTTCTTTAGTGAACAATCCGGTAAACAGACGGAGACTTATTTAGTCGCTCTTGATTTCGACAGGCGGCATGTTATTAATGCGACCGTCGGTCTTACTGACCCTGATAACTTTACAATTGGTTTAATCGGAAATATTCAAACTGGTTCTCCATACACACCTGAATTACCTTCTGAACTTTCTCCGATTTTATATTTGCAGAATTCTGCTTACCAGAAAATCCAATGGAACGTTGATCTTAAAATGGAAAAGTTCTTTAAGATTGGAAATTTAAGTTACTCTGTATTCCTGCAGGTTGAAAATCTTTTTGATGTAGAAAATGAATATGCTGTTTATGCAAGTTCAGGAAGAGCTTTATCAAACGTTGAGCAGGTTATTGATGCTATTGAATTCAATGATATTCGAAAAAGAATAAACAGAGGTGACCCAGGACTTTTCGGAATTGATCAGGTTAATAATTATTACTCTCAAAGACCCGAGCGTGTTAGCCGGCCAAGAGAAGTAAGGCTTGGACTTTCAATTATTTTTAATTAATTGCAAGAAAAAATTGTAATAAAGAATTAAGGAATTTTTATATGAAAAGAATTTTTACTCTTGTGCTTCTTCTTGTAATTATTGCCGGTTCGGCTTTACCTCAGGAAGTTGACAAGTATGGTTATCCGATTTATAAAAAACTGAGCGAAGCGGATTTAACCAGGCTGCTGGGTGATCAATTCAATCCTCAGCTTAGAAAAACAAACGGAGATTATAATCTTATTAAACAAATCATAGTAAGCGGAAATAAAATTACTACTGTAATTTATAATTATGGTTCAATCTGTAAACCAAATACTTTAGGAAATATCGCAGACCTCGTTTGGCAAAACCTAGGGTACGGTTTTGAATTTGGTCCCTTGGTTGCTGCAGAAGTTGTTGATGATTCCGGGAACACAGTTAATATTGTTGATGATTCGTTTATATTAACCGGGCAGGGTGATTATTCACCTGATGGTACAATTAAATGGGGTTGGCTACCAAAAGCTGGCTATGTTGATCCTGCACAGGATGAAATAGCAAGCCTTAATGCACCAGATGCAGATGGCGACGGCAAACCTGATTCCTGGCCGGAAAGATGGTATAATGCTGGTGCAGACAAATATATTTGGCCGGCATTTCTTGGTGATCAGGCTACTGCTCCAGATGAGGAAGTCTACTTTGTTGTTGATGATTACACCAACGCTGAATTTGATTACTTCCCGTTTATTAATGATAACACTAAAAGAGGACTCGGGCTTGATATGGAAGTCCGTATACTTCAGTTTAATAATGCTCTTGCCGAAGATATAATGTTTCTTGTTTATAATGTTGTTAATAGAAGTGATAAAAATCTTGATAAAGTCTATTTTGGTATGCATGGTGATCCGCACGTAGGTGGTCCAGATAATTATTCTGATGACAGGGCTGGTTTTATTGATCCTGAAGGTAAATCACTTCAAAGTTCAATAGCTTTTCCTTTCAGAGCAAGAAACATGGTTTTCTCCTGGGATGATGATATGGAAGGAATGTACTCAAGAACCTGCGGTTACTTTGGATGGAAATTTCTTGAATCACCTACCAATTCATCCAACAGCGAGGATGATGATGTTGATGGTTTAACTGATGAATCCCCATATAACAGTTCAGGACCTTACATTGATGGAATTACTACTCCATTAACGACCGGCATTACTAATTTAACTTGGTTCACTTCTGTCTACGGAGCACCAAAAGCTCGTTTTTCCGGTGATGAAGATGGTGATTGGGATCCGCTTAAAGATGATATTGGAATTGATGGTATTGCCCCTACTTCAGTTAATTATCCAGGACCGGATTATGGTGAAGCAGATGGTAAACCAAGCCAGGGATGGTTCAGTGATTTGAATGTAAATGAAAAATATGATACTGGTGAACCGTTAAGTGAAGAAAGAATACCGGGTTACGTTTGGGCTGGTTCCGAACCGGGATTTGGTTACAGGGATATTTCTGAATCAGACCAGATCGGTTTAACAAGTTTTCATCCTGCAACATATACAAACTCACTTCCTAATGTACCTAAAAATGATCCATTGATGTGGGAATGGTTATCCTCCGATACAATTGATACAGGACAGGAATTATTAACAGCAGCAGGCGATAATATTTTCAATTTTGGTTCCGGCCCGTTAAAACTTGAGAAAGGTGAGAGCCAGAGATTTTCTATGGCAATCTTATTTGGCGATAACCTTGATGACTTGATATTAAATGCGGAAACTTCAACACGTATATTGGAATCTGATTACAGATTTGCTAAACCACCTGAAAAACCTAAAGTTAAAGCTGTTGCCGGTAAAGATAGAGTTACTTTATACTGGGATAATACAAGCGAGCTTTCGTTTGATCCTTTCTTAAGAGCAAACGATTTTCAGGGGTATAAAATTTACAGAAGCCGTGACTATTCCTTCTCTGATGTTTACACAATTACTGATGCTAACGGAGTACCATTTATTGGACAGGCTTTTACACAAAACGGAATTAAGGCTCAGTTTGATATTGCTGATACTATAAGCGGTTTGCATCCTGTTGAATATGTTGGAAGAGGTGTTAAATTTAATCTTGGAAGCAACACCGGCTTGGTTCACGAGTATGTTGATTCATCTGTTACTCCGGGTGTTACATATTATTATGCTGTTGCAGCTTATGATGGTGGTTCGGTTAAATTTGATCTTTCACCATCCGAATGCCAGACAGTAATAGAAAAAGATCCGATTACAAACCAGTTAATCTTTGATGTTAATACTGTTCAGGCAACTGCCGGTGGTTTGGCTGAAGATTATAAGAATGCAAAAGCTGGCTCAGATGGTATTCTTGAAAGAATTTCCGGTAATTCAACCGGAGTTGTTAGCGTAAAAGTCTTAAATGATCTTGAAGTTCAGGAAAACAGGAAATACGATCTTGCTTTTGTTAAGGATGATACATATAACTTATACGACGTTAATGGTATTGAAGAATCCTTTACCTCAAAGGATACTGTTTCAGTTGGTTTAAGTAAAGAGAATCTTGCTGCCGGTACCATTCAGGTGTTTGACGCCAACAATGCATTATTAGATTCAAACAAATATTCCATCAATCTAAGGACAGGCAGAATAAAAGGTGCTTACAGCGGAGCATTAACAACAGGACAGAAATACAAAGTAAAGTATAATTACTTTCCTGTTTATTACAGTTCAATAATTGACGGCTCCGATGGAAACCCTACCTTTGACGGAATGAAAATTTACGTTACAAATGATGATCTGCAAGTAGATTATTCTACATCAGGATGGAGCAATACATCAATTAATGTGAAGGACACCGTATTCTATCCTCCTGTAACGGGAACACCGACAAAATACAGGGCCGACTGGAAAGTTGTATGGAATGATCTTGATACCGCAAACGGTACCTGGAAATTCCCCGGCGACACTGTAATGAATCAGACCAAGAAAAAAACTGTGATGCCATTTAAAATTATTAATACAACAACAAACCAGAAAGCAACTTATATCATTTTTGAAACTACTCCGGCTACACGTAATAATCTAAAATGGGATTGGGGTGAAAGTATTATTATTCAACCGCAGGGAGAAACAGGTTTAAAAGTTGCGTACCAGTTAAACATTAATTTGCCGGATTCAACCGTTACGAACCCGGTTTATCCTAAGAGCGGTGACATTTATTATATAAATACTTTAAAGCCGTTTCAAACAGATGATAAATATACTTTTACTTCAAAGGCAATTGAATCCCTTGCCGGGCAGAATGGAAATGTGCTTGATAAAGTAACCGTTGTTCCAAATCCTTATGTAGCTTACAGCATAGCTGAAAATCCGGGGCTTACACTTTCTTCAAGAGGAGAAAGAGTTTTGCAATTCAGGAATTTACCGGCAAAATGTACAATAAGAATTTTTACGATTACCGGTGAACTTGTTCAGAAAATTGAGAAGGATGATTTGACAAACAGCACTGCATGGGACTTGTTAAGTAACGAAGGGCAGAGAATAGCTTACGGAATTTATATTTATCATATTGATGCGCCGGGCATTGGTGAAAAAATCGGTCGACTTGCGGTGATTAAGTAAACAGGAAAAAATGATGAATAAAAAAATATTTAACGAAGTAATAAAATTCAAAATTACATTGCATTTTGAAATTTACTCATCAATTGAGGATAAAGTTTTATGAAAAGAGTAATAATAATTTATTTGTTTTCTTTTCTGCTTGTTTCTGTAGCGTTTGCACAAAATGACAGAAGTACTTCCAAGGTTGGAACAACTGCTGCCCAGTTTCTTAAGATTGGAGCAGGTGCAAGAGCAATAGGAATGGGCGGAGCATACACTGCTATAGGTGGGGATTTATATTCCCTTTACTGGAATCCCGCCGGAATTGCAGAATCGAGAGATAACGGGCAGGTAGTTTTTAATCATGCAGAATGGCTTGCCGATATTAAATATGATTTTGCTGCCGGTGCAATTAGACTTGAAGATTTTGGCACCTTTGCAGTAACATTAACTTCTCTTGGAGTTCCTGAAGATAAAGTTACAACGATGGAAAATCCAGAAGGTGATGGACGCGTGTTTGATGCAAGTTCTTTAGCAATAGGATTTGGTTTTGCTAAAGAATTAACAGACAGGTTCTCAATTGGTTTTCATGCAAAGTATGTAAGAGAAGCAATATGGAACATGAGCGCATCAGGATTTGGGATTGATGTTGGTACACTCTACAGAACTCCGTTTAATGATCTTAAAATTGGTGCAAGTATATCAAACTTCGGTTCAAAGATGCAGCTTGACGGAAGCGACATTCAATTCAATGATGATCCAAATGATGATGACAACAGTGGTCCAAACAACATTCCTTCAAAATATAATGTGGAAAGCTATGATATGCCTCTGACTTTCAGAGTCGGATTATCCATGGATGTACTGAATACAAGTATGTTCCGGGTTACCGCTGCAGTAGATGCAACCCATCCGAATGATAATACTGAATATATGAACACAGGTATCGAATTAGCTTATGATGAATTGATATTTGTGCGCGGCGGATATAAATCATTATTCCTTAGAGACAGCGAACAAAGTTTTACACTCGGTGCAGGATTGAACTATCGTGTTACGAGCCAGATGAGAATTTTTGTCAATTATGGTTATGCAGATTATGGCCGTCTGGAAAATGTTCAATTTATTGATATGGGATTAACTTTCTGATTTTTTTAAGTAGCATAGAGTAACCTCTATGCTACTTTCTTTTTCAATCCTGAAGTTCATTTTCATAATGGCAGATTCTCCAACAATACGAAAAATCAATTCACTTCTTTTAAAAAGATTTGGCAAGCCTTACCGTGCTCCGGTTCTGCCTGATCCAATCGACTTGTTAATTGCAACAGTTTTATCTCAGAATACAAACGATAAGAATTCCTACAAGGCTTATAAAAATCTGAAAGATAAATACAAACACTGGCATCAGTTAAAAAATGTTCCAGTAAAAGAATTGACTAATACAATCAGAACCGCAGGACTTGCAAACCAGAAAGCCGAGACAATAAAAAAAATTTTCTCATCATTATTCGCTAAGAATAAATCTGCTTCACTTGAATACCTGAATGATTTAAATAACGAAGACACTATAAAGGAATTAACGAAAATAAAAGGTGTGGGTGTTAAAACAGCAAGTTGTGTTCTTCTGTTTGCAATGGATAGGGATATTTGTCCTGTTGATACGCATGTTCACCGCACTCTGAACAGGATTGGAATTGTTAAAACAACATCGCCTGACAAAGCTTTTTTTGAAATCAATAAAAATTTTCCGTTGGGAATCGCTCATTCGTTTCATACTAACTTATTAAAACTGGGGCGTGGGTACTGCAAGGCAAATGAAGTAAAATGCATTACCTGTCCGCTTATTAAGGTTTGTAATTTCGAGGAAAAGAGCTTATCTGAATCAAGCCTGAAAGCTGAGAATTCATTTATGCTACTTGATAATGTTTAGCATAAATGAATTTCTTTTTTATTGATTCATCTTTATACTAATCAGACATTTTTTTAAAACAATCAAGTAAAATTCTTTTAGAGAAAAAAAATCTCCTTTAAAAACAGAGAATAGGTTTGCATTTATTTTCCGAGAAGTTTAAATTCAGACCGGAAAAATGTTGAATGCCACTTGGCGACGGCAGGTTAAGGAGAGGAAATAGAAGTTGTAATTAACTCCATAAACTTTCTGTACATTATATGCAATTGTGTTTCGCAGTTTTTCCGGAATAATTAATTCTGCATTTACTGGTCAAGCTGCAATAGGTGGCTTTTTAGGTGCTGGTATGAAAGAAGCTGTAAGATTTGGTATTGCTCGTGGTTTGTTTTCGAATGAATCTGGTTTAGGTAGTGCCCCAATTGTAGCTGCCGCTGCTCAAACTAAAAATCCTGTTCGTCAAGCTTTAGTTTCATCAACTGGTACATTTTGGGATACAGTTGTTGTTTGTGCTTTTACTGGGTTAGTAATTGTTAACTCCTTTGAATGGCAAAATGGTCTTAATGGTGCTGTTCTAACAAAAACTTCCTTTTCTGATATTCCGGTTATCGGTCCAACAATTCTTACAATTGGTTTAATGACATTTGTATTTTCAACTATTCTTGGATGGTCCTATTATGGTGAAAAGTCAATAGAATATTTAATTGGAACAAAAGCAGTTTTACCTTATCGTTATCTTTGGGTTGTTATGGTTTTTATTGGTTCAATTGTTTCTTTGAATTTAGTTTGGACTTTTGCAGATATTACAAATGGTTTAATGGCAATACCAAATTTAATTGCACTTTTGTTTTTAAATAAAGTATTAGTTTCAGAAACTAAAAAATATCTTTGGGAAGAAAATCTTGATAGTGAGTAATAAATAAAAGTTTTTAGGTAAAGGAATTAAAAGATTTACTTTAAAAATTTACTTTATGATAAAGCTTTATTCACTATAATATTTAAAAGTACTTGATGATACTATGATTTCATTTAGTTTAATGGTATCTTTGTAATGTATTTTGCGTAGTTGTTGAAGTAATATCTCTGTTTTTCCGAATTTACCTTTCACCGAGTACTGCATATTTTATATAAACAAAAAGGATTCAAATGAAAAAAAATGATTTTGAAAGTCTTGGACTTTCAGATGTTATGTTACAATCAGTTAAAGAAAAAGGATTTGAAGA
>QZKB01000072.1 GCA_003599415.1 Ignavibacteriales bacterium
ACTACATAACAGCGGTAGGCAAGTTAGAAGACAGGCTGCTGATATTGCTTGATCTTGATAAAGTTTTAAAGACAGAAGAAAAAGAAGCTTTGAATTAATTCTATAATTACTATAAGGGAAACCAATTCCCTGAAAAAAAATAATCCAGCTATATCACTGTTAAAAGGGCATTAGCAGTGATTCATTGAAGTGTGCATTCAAAAGACATAAAAAAAAATTGATATAGTCAATTTGGCTTTATTAACTAAGATAGATTCCCGGATTGAAAAAAATAAAATTTAGAAGAATGACTTCCTTTTGAGTCTGGATTTATTCTTCAATCAAACCTCTGACTAAAAAAACAGATCGGGTGTAATTTTAAATTTGAAGAAAGAGGTGGTCCATAATATTTAATCCGGGCCAATTTTAGTAAAGAATATAAACTAAAACCAACGAATAAAACGGAGCACACATGAAAAAAAATATGTTTTACATATTAATGATTTCAACCATTATCTCGCTTACATATGCATCCTACCCACAGGAAAAAGACAAAAGTGAGTTTGGCATTACATTCAATGGCTATGTGAGAACAGACTTCTTTTACGATACAAGGCAGACAGTAAGTTTGCGTGAGGGCCACTTTCTGCTTTATCCTGCTAACGAGCTTTTGGATAAAAACGGTGAGGACGTTAATGCAAAAATCAATTTCAATCTTCTCTCAATTCAAACAAGACTAACAGGCAAAATAACCGGACCGGAATTTCTTGGTGCAAAAACTTCGGGTACAATTGAAGCAGAATTCTTCGGTACATCTGAGACAGACGTTAATGGATTTAGATTACGCCATGCTTTCGTTAATATGAAATGGGCTTCTACTTCTCTTTTGGTCGGACAAACATGGCATCCGTTGTTTATTGCGGACATGTTTCCAAATGTTGTTTCTTTCAATACAGGCGTCCCTTTTCTCCCGTTTGCAAGATGCCCCCAGGTAAAATTAACGCAATCTTTGGGCAGTGTTAATCTTATTGCTGTAGTTGCAGGTCAAAGAGATTTTACAAGCAACGGCCCTTCCGGTTTTTCGTCTTCTTATTTAAGAAATTCCGGTTTGCCCGATCTACATTTTCAGTTGCAATACAAGTCTGACAATTTATTATTGGGTGCAGGTGTTGATTATAAAATTCTACAGCCAAGGGTAGTTACAGTAAAAAATATAAAGACTGACGAAACAATCGGAGGACTTACCTCGATTGCTTATTTAAAAATCAAAGCATCTCCGGTTACTTTTTCACTGCAGGGAATTTACGGACAGAATGCAACTGATCTGATGATGCTTGGCGGCTATGCAGTAAAAGCTATTGACTCAACTACCGGTAAAGAAGAATATACAAATCTTAATTCATATTCAATCTGGAGTGAGATTTACTTTGGCAATGAACTGCAATTCGGATTGTTTGGTGGTTATACCAAGAATCTTGGTTCATCAGACAATATTGTTGGTGCTCCTTATACACGTGTTAGCAATATAGACAATATTATGAGAATAGCTCCAAGGGTACAACTTACATCCGGCTCTACAAGGTTTGCTCTCGAGCTTGAATATACTTCAGCTGGTTACGGCACACTTGATAAAAACGGTAAGGTAATCAATCCTAAAAATATAAATAACGTAAGAACTCTATTAGCGGTGAATTACTTTTTCTAAAATAAAAAGTATCGAGGGTAACTATGAAAAAATTTAAAGACTGGAAAACGTTTTCCAAAATCCTGTCGGTCGTATTGATTTCAATTCTACCTATAATCTGTGTTATAGTCTTTTATCTTATTCCTTTAATAAGTGAAAGTCAGTATTCAGAAAAAGGAATTGCAACAAAAAAAGCAACTGAAATTGCATACAGTGTGTTGACACAGCTTCAGGAGCAAATAAAAGAGGGTAAGATTACAGAGGATGAAGCTAAGGCAAGGGCAATTGAAGTTATTAAAGCATTACGGTACGAGGGTGATCAGTATTTCTGGATAAATGATCTTGGTCCAACAATGATTATGCATCCGTTTAAACCCGAGTTGAATGGCAAGGATTTATCTAATAACAAGGATCCTAACGGAAAAAAAATATTTGTAGAGTTTGCGAATGTATGTAAACAAAACGGCGAGGGTATGGTAGATTACATGTGGCCTAAGCCGGGTGTTGATAAACCCGTACCGAAAATCTCTTACGTAAAATTGTTTAAACAATGGGGCTGGATTGTTGGAACAGGAATTTATGTTGATGAGGTTGAAGCTTCTGTTTCTGTTTTAAGAAATAAAGTTCTTGTAATTATTGTTGTTGTAATTGCCCTGGTAATTACCTTTGCATATATCTTTTCAAAAAAGCTTACTCAACCCCTGTTAAACTTACAGCAAGCAGCAGACAAAGTTGCTGTGGGAGATGTTGATTTGAATCTTGTTTCAAAATCAAACGATGAAATAGGTCGACTTGAAAAATCTTTTTCCATTATGGTTACGAATATTAAAGAACAAGCAGAATATGCAAACCAGATTTCGCTTGGTAACCTTGATATTAAATTTAGTCCGAAATCAGAAAAGGATATTCTTTCCATCAGTTTAAACAAAGTTGTTGCTACATTAAAAATGCTGGTTGACGAACTGAAACAGCTTACAAAGGCAGCTTCCGAGGGTGAACTATCGGCGCGCGGTAAAGACGATAATTTCTACGGTGGATTTAAAGAAATTATTTTTGGTTTGAATAATACTTTAAACGCAACTCTTGCTCCAATAAATGAAGGCTCCAAAATATTAAGTGTACTTGCTACCGGTGATCTCACGGAAAGAATGTCCGGTAGTTACAGTGGTGATCACCAGATAATTAAAAACAGCATTAACACCGTTGCAGATTCATTAAGCAAAGCACTTCTTGAAGTAAATGAAGCTGTAAGTGAAACTGCAAGTGCGGCTACCGAAATTTCGTCGAGCACGGAAGAACTTGCATCGGCTTCACAGGAACAGAGTGCGCAGACAGCAGAGATTGCAACTGCAGTTGAGGAAATGAGCAAAACAGTTCTGGAGAATTCTAAGAATACTTCCTTTGCCGCAGAGCTTGCAAGAAACGCCGGGCTAAAAGCTTCTGAAGGCGGAGAAGTTGTTAGAAAAGCTATTAAAGGTATGGAAGAAATTGCTGAGGTAGTTTCAAACTCTGCCGAAACAGTATTTACCTTAGGCAATAACAGCAATAAGATTGGTGAAATTATTCAGGTGATTGATGACATTGCTGACCAGACAAACCTGCTTGCATTAAATGCTGCAATTGAAGCTGCCCGTGCCGGTGAACAAGGCAGAGGTTTTGCAGTTGTTGCGGATGAAGTTAGAAAACTTGCGGAAAGAACCACAAAAGCAACAAAAGAAATTGCAGATATGATTAAACAAATCCAGGTTGTTACTTCAGAAGCAGTTAAATCCATGCATAAAGGAAAAGAAAAAGTGGAAGATGGTAAATTGCTCGTTAATCAAACAGGCAATGTTCTTAAAGAAATTATTACGGAATCACAAAAAGTAACTGATATAATAACTCAGGTAGCCGCGGCCGTTGAAGAGGAATCTGCAAGCACAGAACAGGTAAGTAAAAACCTTGAAAGCATAAATTCTATTACACAGGAATCAGCAGCCGGAATTCAACAAATTGCAAAAGCATCTGAGGACCTTAGCAGATTAACGGAAAATCTGCAGTCTATGGTTGACAGGTTTAAACTTGAGAAAAGTAATTTATCAGTAAGACGAAAATAATTCAGACTTTTCCGTATGCCTGGAAAACGGGTGGTTGTGCGTTTGCATTATCACCCTACTAATTTGGAAATGTGAAATAAAACCGGCTACCCTTTCCAACTTCACTTTCAACCCAGATTCTCCCTTCGTGCTTATCAATTACTTCTTTACATAAGATAAGTCCGAATCCTGTTCCTGTTTCTTCGGCAGTACCTTTTGTTGTAAAATGATAATCCAGTCTGAATAGTTTTGGAATATTTATTTCATCAATTCCAATCCCGTTGTCTTCAACAATAAAAATTGCTTCTCCTTTGTTTTTCATGGATGACATAGAAACGGTGCCGCCCGAATTTGTAAATTTTATTGCATTGGAAATAAGATTTCTCAGCATTAACCTGAACATATCGGGATCAGCATGAAGTACTATATCTTCGCTTATGTGATTTAATAATTGTATATGTTTGGATTGTGCAAGCATTTCAAAAAGCTGAAAAATATTATTCACTTCACTATAAACATTAATCTGCTTTTTAAGCACTGTTATTTTTTCACTTTGCACTTTTGATAAACTTAATAAATCTTCCAGTAACCTGAACTGGCTTTGAATGGAGAGATTTAATTCACGACTGAATTCTTTAATTTCACTTTTAGTTAACTCTTCAATTTCTTCCGATAAAAGCTTAGACAATCCGATCATACCCTGAAACGGACTCTTCAGATCGTGCGAAATTATTCTGATGAATTTATCCTTTGCATCATTTAGCTCGCGATATTTTTTTTCCGATTCGGCTAATTCAATTTCAGATTTCTTTTTTTGTGTTATATCCCTTATAACAATTAATTTGCCGCCTGGTTTTTTATAGGAATTAATTAATGAGGTCACTCTTATATCCAGCCAATATGTTTGATCTTCTATTATCACAGAAAATTCTTTAGGTTCGGTTTGTATCGAATATAAGTATGATATGATTTCCGGGTAGTTGCTTAACATTTTTTTTAAGCTCTGCCCGACTGAATTATCAAAATTGAATAACCTGCTTATTGAAGGATTAATTTCAATTATTCTTTCTTCATTGTCTACTACAATTACACCGTCACTCATGTTCTCAAAAAGAGTATCGTAAGCAACGGGCATAATATCAAGCAGACGAAAATTAAGGATGTCCCACAACAGCAATATACCGGTTATAGTAAAAAAGACGGGGGTAAAATCAAGTATAGCAAAAGGACCAATTCTGAAATAATATAACGCATTACCTATCCAGGGAAATAACGCAGAAAGCGAAAGCAGAAAAATTTGTTTAAGGTACAGTTGTTTTGTCCTTGTTGCAAAACTAATAAGGATAACAGTGCCGGTTAGCAATAAAATATATGAATAAATCAGCAAAATTAATTTTCCCCAGCCGTTCTGGTAAACTGCAATAATGCCGATATCTGAATTCGTTAAAGTAATTTCCGGCCATACTGCACCATGATATTCATTGGTTAAAGCTAAAAAAAGAATTGTTACCGGAATAATCCAGATAGCAATTTTAATAAACGAGGAAATTATTTTTTCAATTTTTGAGTAATAGCATGCGAAAAGAAACCAGAATGGAGAAACACTTACAATTCCGAAGTAACTGATTTTTGACCATAGAATTTTTTGATCAAGTGTAGTAAATGAAAGTTCAAACGTAGCAGAAAAAGTCCATATTGTAATTGCTGCCATTAAAAAGATAAAATATTTGCCGCTTTCAGTTTTAAGTTTTAGCCAGCTGTAGATAGTAATAACAAATGAAATTATTGTATTAATTACTAAGACGGCGCAAAAATCATTAAACTGAAACATAACTTTCAATAAACCTCAAATTGATCAGATTTCATCGGAAAAGTAATTTTTTTTCTCAAGTATTCAAATAAATCAGAATAAAAAAATTTTTCCCCTAAAGAATTCAATAAAGAGTCCGATAATAAATCATAGGAAAAAAACTTTCAGGGACGAGCTAATGAAAAATTTATTTTACACTAATTCTTTAGTATTAGTATTCTTTTTACTTTTTACTACCACAAGCCATCCAAATTATTTATCATTTTTACCGGGTGATGAGGATTATGCAGCCTTTGCAGAGGAAATGCCTTCACCGGTTGGAGGTATGGCCTCTATTCAAAAAAACATTACCTATCCAAGTATTGCAAAACAGGCCGGCATAGAAGGGAAAGTTTATATACTTGCCTATATAAATGATAAAGGTTCCGTAGACCAGGTTAAAGTACTTAAAGGAATAGGCGCCGGTTGTGATGAAGCGGCGATGGAAGCCGTTAAAAAAAATAAATTTACACCAGGTAAAAATAAGGGTATGCCGCTTAAAGTTAAACTTTCTTTAACAATTAACTTCAAGTTAAGCTAGAGTTTTACAGAACCCTTATTCTTTTTTTTATCTTGCGAGGTTTAAGATGAGATTTTTATTCAATCAAAAATTTGTGCGTAAAATTCAATTGTCTTTTCTATTAATTGCCGGCATTGCAACAATAATAGTTGTGAATGACTTCATTCAGTTAAAGAAGACGGCTAACAGTAAAGAACAGTTGTTTGTGGAATTTATTCAACCTAAAGTATTAATCGATGATATTTATTCTCAATTCAACCAGTTACAGTTTGAACTTCTGAAATTCTCGATCCCCAGCTTTGAATCTGATCTTGAAAAAAATATTGAAGTGGTTAATAACTATAAGAAAAGCATTGATACTGACCTTAAGAAACTACTTGGCTACGAATTGAATGATGACATTCTCAAAAATTTAAAAGAGGTTGAAACTTACTGGACTAATTATAAAAATGTTGTTGCCGATGCAATACTTAGCGCAGGCGTAACAAAGAATTACGAGATGGCGGCTATTATTTCCGTTACATCAGGCGCAGAAGTAGGGACACAGCTGAAAGAAAAATTTGAAGTTTGCAATAAGGCATTAACCGCCACATCAGAAATAATAAGCAAAGACGTTGATGACAGTATGAGCATGTCAACATTATTTATAATTATCGGTATGCTTGTGGGAAGCGGCGCATTTTTGTTTTCGGCTTTTAAAGTTGCACCGGCTTTAAGCGGTCCTTTAAATAAAATGAAAGAAGTAATAGGGCAGTTTGCTATTGGTAATTTTGAAACCACAATTGAAGTTGATACAAAAGATGAATTTGGTGAACTTGCTGATGCGCTTAGAGAATTGAGGACAGCCCAGCAGGAAAAAATTACTGCCGCGCTGAATATTTCAAAAGGAAACCTTGTGTTGCTATCTTCAAACTCTGCACAGGACAGACTTGTTGAAGCACTGAATACAGTTGTAAAAACTTTACAGAATTTGGGTAATGAACTTAATGCTTTAACAAAAGCTTCTGTTGAGGGCGAGTTAAAACACCGTGGTGATTTTACAAAATTTGAAGGAAGTTATAAAGAAATTGTATCAGGATTTAATTCTGTTCTTGATGCAGTTATTTTGCCGGTTAAAGAAGGATCCGCAATTCTTGAAGAGATGGCTTCCGGTAATCTAACTGCACGCGTTAAAGGTGAATATAAAGGTGATCACCAGATTATTATTAATAGTATTAATACTGTGGCGGATTCATTACAAAAGGCAATGACCGATGTAAATGAAGCTGTTCAGTCAACTGCCGCCGCCGCTTCACAAATTTCTTCCTCAACAGAAGAACTTGCCGCGGGTAGCCAGGAACAAAGCAGCCAGACTACAGATATTGCCTCTGCAATTGAACAAATGAGTAAGACAATTATTGAAACTACCAAAAACACGGGTATAGCAGCAGATACCGCCAGACTTGCAGGTTCCAAAGCCGTTGAAGGTGGAAATGTTATTAAATCTACAATTGCAGGAATGGATAAAATAGCTTCAGTTGTTAAGAAATCTGCCGATACTGTTTTTGCTTTGGGAAAGAATAGCGACAAGATTGGCGAAATTGTACAGGTGATTGATGATATTGCCGACCAGACTAACCTGCTTGCCCTTAATGCAGCAATTGAAGCAGCCCGTGCAGGTGAACAGGGAAGAGGTTTTGCTGTTGTTGCAGATGAAGTTAGAAAGCTCGCCGAGCGCACTACAAAAGCTACCAAAGAAATTGCAAGTATGATTAAACAAATTCAGCAGGATACTGCCGATGCTGTATCAAGTATGCAGGAAGGAACCCGCGAAGTTGAACAAGGTAAAATCTTAGTTAATAAATCCGGCCAGGTTCTGAAAGAAATTATTGATGGAAACGAAAGACTAACAGATATCGTTATTCAGGTTGCCACGGCAAGCGAACAACAAAGTGTAACTGCCGAACAGATAAGCAGAAATATTGAAAGTATCAGCTCAATTACACAGGAATCAACCTCCGGTATACAGCAAATTGCTAAAGCTGCAGAAAATCTCGGCTTCCTGACATCAAATTTGCAAGATTTGGTAAATTTGTTTAAACTAAATAAAAACGGGCACCGCGAACTTTCATCAAACAAGAAGCTGATTGAAGTTTAACCTCTGACTATTCAGGGTTAATTGGCAAAAGAGTATCTGAGTAATTGGGTACTCTTTTTTTTGCCGGCCATCAAAACCTCTCTTCCTAACATTGGATTTTATCTAAAAAGGAATGTAAATTGCAACCAGGATAATGACCGGTATCTGGAAAAAGATTTTTTCACTTTAAATTTTGTACTTGTCATTTTGAAATTTTTCTACCGGTTGTTATTTATTTTAATCAACAAGTCTTTGTTTTGTAATTACGATGCTACTGTTAGCAGAGTAAAATTTTATTAAAGTGATTTGATCCGGAAAAAATCTGTTTATAGTGGTAAAACTCTTTAATATTTTTTACGATAATAGACTTGTATGAAATCTATCATTATAAGGCATTTTTTAGATAGATTTCTGGGCGGGGACCGGATGAATTAATTGGGCAGCATTTTATTAATGCTATTCCTCCGGATGTTCTAAATTATTTTTTGTGCCGTCAATAGTATTTATTAAATTCCAGGTGGTATCCGGGAATTTTGCCGCAAATAAAGATGGAGGTTGTTAACACCTTGAACCGAAAAATAGCAAACTTAAAAACCCTTTTATTATCAGTATAATTGTTAATGCATTAGGCTTTATAAAAAGCCGATTGAAATTATTGTTAAACATAATTGCTGAAAGATTTACCTACAGACTAAAATAAGTGATTCATTAAACAGGCTAGTCTCTTATTAGCATGAAGGAGTAATTAAAAAATGGCCATCAACTATTCATTACTCAGAAAATTTTATGTCCCCGAATTTGTTTTTGGAGAAAGAGCAATAAATCTAACCGGGAAATATGTTAAGCGCTTTCATGCACAGAAGATTTTATTAGTTACTGATGAAGGGCTCGCAAAAGCCGGCTGGCTTAAAATTATTGAACACGTACTTAAGTCTGAAAATTTAAAATATGTAGTGTTTGATGAGGTTACTCCAAATCCAAAGGATTATACTGCAATGTATGGGGCTGAATTTTTAAGAAAGGAAAAATGTGATATCATAATTGCTCTCGGTGGTGGCAGTCCTATGGATTGTGCTAAAGCTATTGGAATTGTTGCAACAAATAACAAACCTGTTATTGAGTTTGAAGGTGTAGATGAAATTGAAATCCCGGGTCTCCCATTAATTTGTCTTCCGACAACGGCTGGAACAAGTGCAGATATTTCTCAGTTCGCTATTATTAACGAATTTGAAATGAAAAGAAAATTCACAATAGTAAGCAAAAAAGTAGTTCCTGATGTTGCTCTTATTGATCCGCTTACTACTTCTACCATGCCCGCAGACCTGACCGCTGCAACAGGAATGGATGCATTGGTGCATGCAATTGAAGCTTATGTTTCCAACGCAAATTCCTTGGTTACAGATTTTCACGCACTTCAGGCTATTAAGTTGGTTATAAATAATCTTCCGGGAGCTTTCTGTGAACCCGGGAATATGTTGTACAGAAATAATATGATGCTTGCTAGTCTTCTTGCCGGTTTTGCATTTTCAAATGCAGGCCTTGGGCTTGTACACTCTATGGCACATAGCCTTGGCGGACTTTTAGATCTTCCGCATGGCGAGTGTAATTCTCTGCTGCTAACTTCTGTTATTGATATTAACTTTAATAGCGCCGATGAGAGATATTACGACATCGCAAAGATTTTTAAACCGAAGATTACTGCTAAAGATAAAAAATCGGTTAAGAGTATTTTACTTGATGAAATAAAAAAGCTGGAAAAGAAAGTCGGGATAACCTATTCTTTAGAAAATGTCGGTGTAAAAAAGTCCGATATTCCCGCCCTTGCAAGAAACGCTTACAATGATGCCTGCCTTGCTACTAACCCAAAGCAGGTAACAATAAAAGAAATAGAGGAGTGCTTTAAACATGCCTTCTAAAAGAGAAAAAGAATTAAAAGAGGCAAGAAATAAATTTCTTGGTATCGAAGAAAAGTTTTCCGTTAAAAGCTATTACCCGTTGCTTAAGGAAAAAATGGAGGAACTTGAGGAAAACGAAAAGAAGTTCAGGTTCCTTGCGGAAAACTCAAAAGAGTTGATCTACCGGATGAAAATTCCCGATGGAATTTATGAATATGTAAGCCCGGCTTCAATTGAGATAACCGGATTTTCTCCGGAAGAATTTTATTCCAACCCAATGCTTATAACAAAAATTATACACCCGGAATGGCAAAACTATCTACAAGAAAAGTGGGAAGCGCTGGTAAATAACAGAACTATTGAATCATTTGAATATAAAATTATTGACAAGTACAAAAAAGAAAAATGGTTAAGTCAAAGAAATAATTTTGTGTACAATGAGGTGGGGAAAGTAATTGCAATTCAGGGAATTGTTAGTGATATAACCGAGCGGAAACTGACAGAAATAGCTTTACATAATAGCGAAGAACTTTACAGACGTTTGGTTTCTTCGTTACCTGATATAATTATAAGAACTGACTTGGATGGGGTAATTACATTTGTCAACGAAACAAGTCTTTCATTGGGTGGAAATACAAAGCCGGAAGATTTTATCGGGAAACATATGCTATCGTTTATTGCTCCCGAGGATTTAAACAGAGCAATTGTAAATACGAAACTAATGTTTGAAAAAGCATTGGGACCTCAGGAGTATAGACTAATAGGAAAAAATAATATTTCATTTTATTCCGAGGTTAATGGAGATGTTCTGTATAATTCCGAGGGTTTACCGTATGGGATGGTATATGTCATTCGAGATATAACAGAACGGAAACTAATTGAGCTTGAACTGAAAGAGAAGGAAGAGAAATATAAAACACTTTTCAACACTTTAAGCGATGCTGTTTTCATCTTAAAAGATTTCCGGTTTATTGATTGCAACGATAAAACTCTCGGAATGTTTTCCTGTACAAGAGAAGATATAATAAACAAATATCCTCATATGTTTTCTCCTGAATATCAACCCGATGGTCAGTCTTCAGAAGAAAAAGCAAAAAACTATATAGAACTTGCTTTAAAAGGAAATCCACAAAAATTTGAATGGGTACACTCAAAACTTGACGGTACTGATTTTTATACTGAAGTAAACCTGTCTGCCTTTCATTTAAAGGATGAGATTTTAATACAAGCAATTGTGCGGGATATTTCCGAACGTAAAAAAGCAGAAGAAGCAAAATCTCTGTTATCTCAAACGCTTGAAAGCTTTGCTGAAATTGCGACAATAACTGATCTTGATGATAATATAATTTATGTTAACCAGGCTTTTGAAAACGTTTTTGGTTATAAACGCAGTGAAGTACACGGCAGGAACATAAAACTGATGTGGTCACCAAACAACCAGGCTGGCTTAGTTGATGAGATACTTAAAAGTAGTCACATAAAATCCTGGCAGGGGGAAACATTAAACATCACAAAGGATGGAAAGGAATTTTACGGAGCGCTAAGTACATCTCAGGTAAAAGATGAAAAAGGAAATGTAGTTGCTGTTGTTGCAGTTTCAACCGACATAACAGAGCAGCGGAAAATAAATTCAATACTTAATGATAATTTATACTTCCTGTCGAAATCGCAGGAAGTTGGAAAGCTTGGTTCTTACTTTCTTGATATTGCTACCGGTAACTGGAAAAGCTCTGCACAACTTGATGTAATATTCGGAATAGATGATACTTACCCTAAAAATGTTGAAGGCTGGTTAACTCTAATTCACCCCGGTGATATTGAAATGATGCAGGACCATTTATTAAATCATGTTATTAAGGGGCATAACAAATTTAATAAAGAATACCGCATAGTTAACTTTTCAAATAAACAGGTGCGCTGGATAAATGGACTTGGTGAACTTGAATTTGATAAAGATGGTAATCCTATCAGTATGATTGGTACTATACAGGATATAACCGAACAGAAAATTTCTGAAAAAAGAATTCACGATAGCGAAGAGCAATTTAAGAATATTGCAAATAATTTACCCGGTGTTGTGTTTCAGTTTTATGTACGGGAAAACGGGGAACATGGTTTTTATTATGTTAACGAAACTTCAAAGGATATACTTTCAATTGATAATAGAAAATTGGATAATCTTTTAGAGGAATTTGCCGGTCACCTCGCTGCAGAAGATAAGGAAAGATTTAATAATTCAGTCTGGGATGCTGTAAAAAATAAAAGCAGATGGGAATTTGAAACCAGGTTCTTTAAATCCGGTTCTGAAGAAATTTACCTTAAAGGAATAGCCCAGCCAAGAAAGGTTGAAAACGAATTAATCTATGACGGAGTATTTTTTGATATAACGGCTACAAGAAAAACAGAAATCTCTTTAAAGCTTAGTGAAGAACAATTAAAGCTTGCATTGGAAGGTTCCGGTGCCGGTTTATGGGATCTGTTCATTAAAACCGGTGAAGTAATAATTAATGAACGGTGGGCAGAAATATGCGGCTATACAAAGCAGGAACTTGAACCAATGTCTTTTAAAACCTGGCAGCAACTTACTCATCCGGACGATTTGCCAAATGTTTACGATATATACCAAAAACATGTCGAAGGTAAACTGCAAGCATATGAATGTGAATTCAGGATGTTTCATAAAAAAGGTTACCTGGTATGGACGCTTAATCGTGGAAAAATTGTTGAATGGGATTCACAGGGCAACCCTCTGCGTATGTCTGGTACACACATCGATATTTCAGAACGTAAAAAAATTGAAGCAGAGATAAGAAAAAATGAAGAGGTATTAAAACTTGCTCTTGAGGGTTCCAATGCGGGTTTGTGGGATTGGAAAGTTCAAACCGGTGAACTGACGATTAACGAAAGATGGGCAGAGATTTGCGGCTATTCTATTAGCGAACTGGAACCTATTAATATTTTTACATGGGAAAACCTTACTCATCCTGATGACCTTAAAGAAACAAAAAAGATTCTTCAGCAGCATTTCATCAGAAAAATTCCTTCCTATGAATTTGAACTGAGAATGAAACATAAAGCCGGTCACTGGATTTGGATTCTTGACCGCGGAAAAGTTACAGAATGGGATGCAGATGATAAACCGCTCCGTATGACTGGAATTCATGTTGATATTACTGAACGTAAACAGATGGAAGAGGCTCTTGAAAAAAGAATTATCGCTTTAACCCAGCCGCTGGGCGACTCAAGAAATATTACGTTTGAAGAATTATTTAATATTGATGAAATACAAAAAATACAGGATCTGTTTGCTCAGGCCACCGGCGTTGCATCAATAATTACACATACAGACGGCACACCAATTACAAGCCCAAGTAATTTCTGCCATCTTTGTAATGATATTATAAGAGAAACTGAAGAAGGCAGAAAAAATTGTTATTACTCAGATTCAGTCATCGGGCGTTATAACCCGGGTGGTCCAATAGTTCAGCCTTGTTTAAGTGGTGGTTTGTGGGATGCCGGTGCAAGTATTACTGTTGGCGGAAAACACATCGCTAACTGGCTTATTGGTCAAGTACGGAATGAAATGCAAAGCGAAGAAAAAATGCTTGAATATGCAAGGAAGATAGGTACAGATGAAAATGAATTTATAAATTCATTCAAAAAAGTTAAAACAATGTCCCTTACACAGTTTGAACATGTTGCCGAGGCATTATATTCAATTGCAGATCAGCTATCAACCTCAGCTTATCAGAATTTACAACAGGCAAGATTTATTACTGAACGTAAACAATCTGAAGAAACTATCCGGGAAAGTGAAGAAAAATTTCATGCAGCATTTGAAAACGCACCGATGGGCATGAGTATGGTTCTCCCTGATGGGCAATACATTGATGTTAATCCAATGCTTTGCAAAATGGTTGGTTATTCACGAGAAGAATTATTATCCGGAACGATTAATAAAATTACTCATCCTGACGACATTGAGAGAGGAAATGCCTGGATAAAAAAAATGATTTCTGGTGATAGAAGCGAACCGGAATTTGAGAAAAGATATGTTCATAAAGACGGTCATGTTGTTTGGGGATTGGTAAAGGCAGAGTGGATTAAAGATAAAAACGGTAATCCTAAAATGTCTATCGTTCATGTTGTGGATATTACGGAAAGAAAAAATGCCGAGTTTGCCCTAAGGGAAAGCGAGGAAAAATATCGTACTCTTGTGGATAACATGCAGGATGCAGTTTACCGGTGTGATTTGAACGGCAGTATTATTTTTACTACTCCTTCCGCTGCACGTTTACTTGGCTGCCCTTCGGCAGAATCAATGACAGGTATGAATGTAACTAGTGATTTCTATTTTAATCCGGAAGATAGTCAGATTCATATTACACAACTTTTGGCCGAAGGCAAGCTGACAAATTATGAAGTAACACTTAAAAGAAAAGATAATAATAAACCTGTCATCGTCTCTGTTAATTCTCAATTCTATCACAACAGAGAAGGAGAGCTCATTGGAATCGAAGGAATTTATCATGACATTACAGAACGGAAACATGCTGAAGAAGCGCTAACGCAAAGCGAAGAAAAATTCCGTTCAATAGTTGAAAATGCTCTGGTAGGCATTTTTACAATTGATGAAAATTTTCGCTTTATATATGTTAATGAAGAGCAGTGCAAAATCTCAGGTTATACAGAAGCCGAACTTATCGGGAAAGACTTTCGGTCAATACTAACCGGAGAAAGTAAAGATATTGTAGAAGAAAAATATCTGCGGAGAATAAAAGGGGAGGAAGTTACAAACAGGTATGAGGTTAGTATTCTAAGAGCCGATGGAGAAATACGTCAACTGGAATTAAGTGCGGTTTCAATTAAGGACTCACTTGGTAGAGCACGGATAATGGGGCAATCTATAGATATTACTGAACGTAAAAATGCAGAACTTTCTCTTGCAAAAAGCGAATCTATTTTAAAAGCAACCATGGATGCCATGAATGATGGTATGCTGATAGTTTCTTCTGATGGTACAGTTACTCATTCTAACCGGCGGTTCAATCAAATTTTTAATTTCCCCTACGAGTTTATTGGAGTAACGGACGAAACTATTCTGCTTGAATATGCAAAAGAACAATTAACTGATCCAGATAAATTTTACCAAAGAGTAAAAGATATATATAATACTTCATTGGCTACAGAAGATGAACTCTATTTTAAAGATGGTAGAATTTTAGAAAGACATTCCTATCCAATAATTGAAGATAATGTTTCAAAAGGACGTGTGTGGATTTTCAGGGATATTACTGAAAGTAAAAAAGCAGAAGAAGCTCTTGAAAAAGAAAAAGTATTCAGCAATGCAGTCATAGATAGCATCCCTGGTTTGCTTTACCTTTATGATGAAGATAGACATTTAATAAGATGGAATAAGCAACACGAAACTCTTACCGGTTATTCCAATGAAGAAATGAATCATATGAAATTGCTTGATTGGTTTAGAGGAGAGCCCGAAGAAGCCGATAGAATCGTAACTGCAGTACAGAACATTCCGGTTATCGGGCATACAGAAGTTGAAGCTAAATTAGTAACTAAAGACAGTAGGAAAATACCTTTCTATTTTACAGCTCAGGGTCTTAAAATTGACAATAAAAATTATTTTGTAGGAATAGGGCTTGACGTAACAGAATGGAGGCGAGCTGAAGCAGCCTTAAAAGAGAGTCAGGAACGATTACAGACATTTATGGATTCTGCAACAGATGCATTTACAATTTGGGACAAAGATATTAAACTAATAGACCTTAATAAAACTGCGCTTTCATATCTACCTTCAAATACGCCAAAAGAAAGTCTAATTGGGAATAATATTGTCGATTTTTTACCTTATTTGAAAGATCATGAATATTATAATAATTATCTGAAGGTGTTAAATACGGGTGAACCATATGTGGGAGAAAACCATGTTTCGTTTTCCCCACACGATATGTGGCTTAATACAAGAGTTTTTAAAGTCGGAGACGGTTTAGGTATAGTAACAACTGATATTACGGAAAGAAAGAGAGCTGAAGAAGAATTGCATGCAAAAGAAGCAAAGCTTAGAAGTATCTTTCTTGCGGCTCCTGTTGCTATTGGATTGACTATTAATCGCAACTTCCTTGAACTCAATGATACTTTCTTTAAGATGACGGGTTATTCAAGAGAAGAAATTATTGGCAAAAATGCCCGGTTGATTTATTCAACCGAAGAAGAATACCTGTTTGTTGGTGATAAGCAAATTCAGCAAATGAAAGAACAAAATGCTAATTCTATTGAAACAAAATGGCTTCGTAAGGATGGATCAATTATAAATGTTCTACTAAGTTTTGTTGCATTGGATTATTCCGATTTGTCCAAAGGAGTTACCTTTACCGCAATGGATATTACCGACCGAAAACTTGCTGAGGTAGCTTTGAAAGAAAGTGAAGAAAAGTACAGAATGTTAATTGAAAACCAGACTGACCTTATAATTAAGGTTGATTCAAAAGGAACAGTTCTTTTTGTAAGCCCCAGCTATTGCGAATTATTCGACAAAACACAAGACGAATTACTCGGAAAACCTTTTGCCCCACAGATTCATCCGGATGATCTTGAGGCTTCATTGAAACTATTAGAACTCCTGAAAGAACCCCCATATACTTGTTATATGGAACAACGAACTTTTACTAAAAATAGCTATCGCTGGTTTGCATGGGTGGATAAAGCAATCCTTGGTGAAAATGGGAATATGAAAGAAGTGATTGGTGTTGCAAGAGATATTACAGACAAAAAACTGGCTGAAGAAGCTCTTAAAGAATCTGAAGAAAAATACAGGCTGCTTATTGAAAACCAGACGGACCTTGTAATAAAAATTGATGCTGAAGGTAAGTTCCTTTTTGTAAGCCCAAGTTACTGCGAGTTATTTGGAAAGACACAGGAAGAATTATTGGGCGCTGTTTATGTTCCGGTAATACATGAAGATGATATTGAACCCTCCCTGATTGCATTGGAAAGTTTATCCCTCCCACCATATACGGCATATGTTGAACAAAGGGTTTTTACAAAATTAGGCTACCGGTGGTTATCCTGGATTGATAAAGGTATTATTGATGAACATGGCAAAGTGAAGGAAATTATTGGTGTTGCAAGAGATGTAACTGATAAAAAAATTGCTGAGGAAGCACTTAGACAATCTGAAGAAAAATTCTCGAAAGCTTTTTTAACAAGTCCGGATTCAATTAATATAAATAGAATGTCTGATGGAATGTATCTTGAGGCAAACGAAGGCTTTTGTAAGTTAACAGGTTATAGTTATGAGGAGGTAATTGGTAGAACCTCAAATGATATAAGTATCTGGGCAGATAAGAAAGACCGGGACAGACTTGTTACCGGACTTATTGCTACCGGTGAGGTTAAAGATCTGGAAGCTCTGTTCAGGTTAAAGAATGGTTCTTTAAAAACAGGTCTAATGTCTGCCAGGTTAATCGAAGTGAATAATGAAAAATGTATTATCTCAATTACAAGAGACATTTCAGAAAGGAAACTTGCGGAATTTGCATTGAAAGAGAGCGAGGAAAAATACAGGAGCCTTATTGAAACTATGCCGAATGGTTTTTATCGCAGCACCCCGGAAGGATATTTTATAGATATCAATCCTGCATTTGTAAATATGCTGGGTTATAACAGTAAAGAAGAAGTTTTGAAAGTATATATTCCTACTGAATTATATGTAATGAGCGAGGAAAGAGATGAAATTATAGATGAAAATCCTGATTTTATTGATAAGTTCGAGTCTTATCGATTAAAGAAAAAAAATGGGGATATAATATGGATAGAAGACCATGCAAGATATATTAAGAATAAAGAAGGAAAAATAATTTATCATGAAGGTATTTGCAGAGATGTGACCGAAAGAAAGCTTGCTGAAGAAAAGGTAAAGGCAAGTGAGCAAAAATTGCGAAGCGTTATTGATGCTGCCCCGTATGGAGCACATCTGTATGAATTAAAAAAGGACGGAAGACTTGTATTTGTTGGTTATAACCTTTCTGCGGATAAAATTCTGAGTATTCATCATAAAGATTTGATTGGTAAAACTATTGAGGAAGCTTTCCCACCATTAGCTGATACTGAAATACCTGCGAAATATAAAGAAGTTGCGCTGACCGGTAAAATATTTGAGAATGATCAGGTTAGTTATGAGGATAAAAAAATAATTGGCGCTTATGAAATTCATGCCATACAAATCTCGGATAGAAATATGGCAGCATTCTTTAAGGATATTACCGAGAAAAAACGAGCTGAAGAAGAAATCAGAAAACTTAATATGCAATTGGAACACCGTGTTCTTGAACGTACGGCACAGCTTGAATCTGCAATTAAAGAGCTTGAATCTTTTTCTTACTCGGTTTCTCATGATTTACGCGCTCCACTAAGATCTATTGATGGATTCAGTCTTGCCCTGTTTGAAGATTATTATGAATCGCTTGATAACCAGGCAAGAAATTATATTGACAGAATCAGAACCAACAGCCAGAAGATGGCCCGTTTGATTGATGATCTGCTTAATATGTCAAGGGTTACAAGAAAGACTGTTACTACAGAAGAAATTAATCTTTCAAACATTGCCGAAGGTATGTACAGGGACCTGATGGAATTTGAGACTGATAGGGATATTGAATTTATTGTTCAAAAAGAATTGTACGATTATGCCGATCCCCAGTTAATAAAAATATGCTTTCAGAATCTTTTAGATAATGCCATTAAATTTACCAACAAGAACACCAAAGCAAGAATTGAGTTTGGGGTTGAGGTAATTAATAATCAAAAATGTTATTTTGTGGCAGATAATGGCGTTGGCTTTGATATGAAATATTACTCTAAACTATTCGGTGTCTTCCAGCGTTTACACATGCAGGAAGAGTTTCCCGGAACCGGTGTGGGGCTTGCAACTGTTCAACGAATAATTCATAAACACGGAGGCAAAATATGGGCAGAAAGCCGTCTTAATGAAGGGACAAAATTCTATTTTACTTTAAATGAAATTAAATAAAATGATTATCAATTCTTAAACTATTTGCCGGAGTTACAATGGATAGCAAATTTATTCTACTTATTGAAGACAACAAAGATGATATTGAATTGACAATAAGAGCCTTTCAGAAAAATAATCTTAAAAATGAAATAGTAGTAATTAAAGACGGCGGAGAAGCAATGGATTATTTCGACAAACTTGCTGAAGTTCAACCGAATGAGAATCCGAAATTGCCAACACTCATTTTACTTGATCTTAAACTGCCCAAAGCCGATGGAATTGATATTCTTAAAAAAATCAGGTCTATTCCTCTTACTAAGTTTACGCCTGTTGTTATTCTTACATCTTCGCTTGAAGAACAGGACTTGTTTAACGGTTATCAGTTTGGAGCCAACAGTTATATACGTAAACCTGTTGACTTTAATAAATTTCTGAACGCGGTGCAGCAATTAGGATTGTACTGGTTGTTATTAAATGAAACACCAAAAAAAGCGGGTTGATAATGGAAAGGGAATTAAACATTCTGGTAATAGAAGATAATCCGGATGATGCTCTTCTTCTGAAAAGATTATTCCATAAAGAAGCATTGAAGGCCAAGGTTACTCAGGTGGAAACTGCGGAGGCAATGATTGAGGCGCTTGACTCCGAAAAATGGGACCTTGTTATTTCAGATTATTCGCTGCCCAAATTCAGCGGACAGGAAGCACTTAATATTTTCAAATCCAAAAATATAGATATTCCTTTTATTCTTGTTTCCGGTACCGTGGGCGAGGATATTGCCGTTAATATGATGAAATCAGGCTCGCATGATTATATAATGAAAACAAACCTTAAACGTATTGTGCCTGCAATTATAAGAGAACTTAATGAAGTGGAGGTAAGGAAACAGAGAAAAGAAGCGATTGAAAACCTTAAGAAAAGAGAGGAACAATACCGTAATCTTGTGGATAACATGAATGAAGGGCTGATGCAGATAGATAAGAACGGGTACATATTATTCGCAAATCCAAGCCTTTGTAAAATGCTTGGCTACCAATCAGATGAACTTATAAATAAATTAACCTGGGACTTGTTAGATATATCCAATGAAAGAAGATTAGAGTTAGAAAGAGATTTTGTTAATAAGACAGAGATACAAGGTAAGTATGAAGCCAGAATGATAAAGAAGAATAAGGAGATTATTTGGGTTGAAGTAAGCACTTCAAATGTAACAGATGATTACGGAAATGTAGTTGGGTATATGGGTTTGATTGCAGATATAACTAAAAGCAGGGCTGCGGAAATAGCTCTCAAAGAAAGCGAGGAAAAATTCCGTGGACTTGCAGAACGTATTACCGATCTTGTTCTTATTGTTGGTCTAAACGGTGCCGTCACTTTTGTAACTCCGTCGGTAAAACAAATACTTGGATATGAAATGCATGAGATGTTAGGGAAAACAGCTGATCATTTCATGACGCAGGAAAATTTTGTACTTGTAAGTACTAAAGCTCTAAATGTCTTGGAAGGTAATGTTGTAGCAAACATTGAAATTATGTTACATAAGAAAGATGGGACAAATGCAATTCTAGAGTTTACCGGCTCACCAATATATAAAGATAATAACTTAATGGGTATGCAGGTCGTGGGCAGGGATATTACTGCAAGAAAGCTTGCGGAAGAAGCCGTAAAAAAATCTGAAGTCAGGCTGAGTGCAATTATTAATAATGCAAAAGACGGCATTTTCATGAAGGACTCTTCCTATAAATACATCCTTGTTAACCCGGCATTGTGTAACGTCTTTGGTTTACAACCGCAGGATTTTATTGGTAAAACCGATATCAGTTTGTTTGGTGACGAAATTCATAGTGAAGGTCAGTTATATGATTCAAAAGTTTTAAATGGTGAAGTAGTTGGTTATGAAAATACGGGAATAATAAACGGCAGGCGGTATTACTTTGATATTGTAAAAGTGCCGCTCAAAGATGACAAAAGAAACATAATCGGTTTATGCGGTATAGCGAGAGATATAACCGAAAGAAAACTTGCAGAGGAAAATATCCGTAAGTTATCAAGAGCTGTTGAACAAAGTCCAGCTTCTGTTGTTATTACCGATATTTATGGTAAAATTGAATATGTGAACCCGAATTTCGAAAATGCATCCGGTTATACTTTTGACGAAGTGATTGGAAAGAATCCTAATATTCTTAAATCAGGTAAAAATGAAGAATCGGTTTACAGGGAATTGTGGAATACAATTACAGATGGAAGAGTATGGTCCGGTGAGTTGCAGAATAAGAAAAAGAATGGTGATTTATATTGGGAATCTGTTTCAATTTCTCCAATCAAAAACGAGAACAATGCAATTACACATTACCTTGCGGTCAAAGAAGATATTACACGGAAAAAAGAAATCGAATTTGAGCTTAAATACCAAATGGAAATTGCAGAGGAATCAAGCAGGTTGAAATCTTCTATACTTGCCAACGTTAGCCATGAATTACGTACACCAATGACAGGAATTCTGGGAATGACACAAATATTATCCGAAGAATTACAGGATGAAAACCTTAAACAATTCGTATGGAAAATCCAGAAATCCGGTGAAAGATTAATGACCACGCTTAATTCAATACTTGATTTATCCGAGATTGAATCGAATTCATCGTTAATGAATATTACAAAATACAACATAGGAAGGAGTGTAAAAAATCTTCTTGTTCAATATGAAAAATATGCGTTAGACAGAGAATTGTATTTTAAATACAACATTAAAAATAAAAACATTACTGCTCTTGTTGACGAAAAATTCATGAATCAATCAATTGTTAACCTTGTTGATAATGCGGTCAAGTACACAACTTCCGGCGGTATTGAAATAATTATTGATACACTTGAAGAAGATGGAAAAACTTTTGCTGTGTTTAAAGTAAAGGATACCGGAATTGGAATCGCACCCGAGAATAAAGAATTAATCTTCCAGGAATTCCGCCAGGCAAGCGAAGGTATTTCACGGCGCTACGAAGGCACTGGTTTGGGGCTTACACTTGTTAAAAAAATGGTTGAGCTGATGAACGGAAGAATTGAAGTTCTAAGTGAAGAGCAAAAGGGTTCAACATTTTCAATTATTGTTCCCGGGTTGTTGCTTTATGATAAAAAGGAAATTGAAGAAGAAGTAATTGATGTTATGATAGAGAATGCTTTAAGAAAAAGCAGGGAGCATGATCTGGAAATTCTTCTTGTTGAAGACAGCCATATTAATGCCGAAGTTGCTATGAATTTCTTAAAGGATTTTTCTAAAATTGATTATGCTGAAGATGGCTTAACTGCTGTTAAATTAGCAAGTGAAAAACAATATTCTTTAATACTGATGGATATTAATCTTGGTCCCGGTATGGATGGAGTTAATGTTTGTACTAAGATTAAACAGATTAAAGGTTATGAGAATGTACCTATAGTTGCTCTTACCGGCTACGCATTATCCGGTGATAAAGATAATTTTTTATCGTTGGGATTTGATTTTTACTTAGCCAAACCGTTTACGAAGCAACAACTAATTGGAGAAGTATCACAGATAATAAAAGAGTACTATTCAAATTAAAGTTAAAAAATAAAACTACTTTTTTCAGATAGCTATAGCTGTTTGGCGTAACCATTATTCAGAGTGAGAATAAATCTGCTCCCTTTCCCTTGTTCACTTTCAACGGCTATTGTCCCGTCATTCTTTTCAATAAATTCTTTACAAAGTATTAATCCCAGGCCGCTGCCTGCTTCTCCTGCTGTTCCTTTGGTTTTAACCTGGTTATCTATCCTGAATAGTTTCTTTAAATTTTCTGGTTGAATACCTACACCATTATCCTCGATTGTTATAAAAATTTTTTCATCTTTTGTTTCGGAGCTAACACTTATTTTGCCACCTTCTCCTGTAAATTTAATTGCATTCGAAACAAGGTTTCTTATAACGGTATCAATCATAAATTTATCTGCATTTATTATTGTCTTTTCATGAACGGATGAAAAAAGTTCTATGGATTTCATTTTGGCGTTTGTTGAGTTGAGCTGTATAATTTCATCCACAACTTCCCGCAGGTTAAAATTTGTTTTGTTTACTTTTATTCGTTCTGTTTGCATACCAGCCCAGTTGAGCAGGTTTTCCAAAAGATGATGAGTGAATTTACCGGCACTGTTTATTTGAATAATAAAATTAATCCTTTCTTCTTCAGGAATTTCTTTATAATCTTCCAGTAGGATTTCAGACATCCCGATTATTGATATAAAAGGGTTTCTTAAATCGTGAGATATAATAGAAAAGAATTTATCCTTTGTAGCATTTAACTCTTTAAGGTTCGTCTCAGACTCAGCAAGTTTTATGTTTGCATTTTCAAGTTCGGCATTTTTTAATTCAAATAAAGAAGCGGTTTTCTTTTTATGCAGAAACTGTCTGTAAATAATAAAAGCAATAACCAACACTAAAACTATAATGATAAAGAGCAGATTCCTTAAATTTTGCTGGCTTGCCTGAGCTTCTTTTAAATATAGAATTTCATTGTTCTTTTTCTCAGTCTCATATTTCGTTTGTAACTCATTAAGTTGTTTGGAAGATTCCTCCGAATAAATACTGTCCTTTAGTGAATTTGCTTTATAAAGATATTTATAAGCTTCTTTATAATTTGAAAGTGCAGAGTAAATTATTGCTAGGCTTGAAGCTGCTTCCATAATTTCTTTGCGAAGGTTAAATTTCTGTGCAAGTTCTAATGATTTGCTGCTGAATTCAATGGCTGGAGAGTACTCTCCAAGTTCTGTATAAATCCTTGCAATACTTCCATATGCAATTATAATTTCTCTTGGAAAATTTGGATCTCTCTCAAGTTTAGTAGATTCAAGGTAATACTTAAGAGCTTCTCTTTTTTCTCCCATCTCTTCATAGATTACTCCTAAATCGTGTGAGCAGCAAAGAATTACAAAAGTATCATCTTTTTCTTTGGCTAATTTTAAAACCTCTTTTTTTTCTTTCAATGCTCCCGTATAATTTTCTTGCAGGGACATAAGATTTGCAATTTCATTTCTCGATAGAAGGTAGTCGGTTGTTTCGTTAATTGTTAATGCATCCTCAGCTGTTTGTTTAAAATAATTATATGACTTATCATAGTTTTTTAAGTCACGGTTAACAATTCCAAGCAGATATATTATTTTTAATTTTATTTTAGTGACAGGATTTTTTTCTGTAAGGTCCAATCCTTTTAAAAGAAACGAAACTGCTTTTTCATATCTGGCAAGCATGTAGTAATCTTTACTAATGTTGTAATAGACCAGCGCCAGTAATTTTTCATCCTTCAGGCTAACGGCAATTTTTATCGCTTCATTATGGTAAGATTCCATGCGTTCAACGGAGAAGCTTTGATAAAGAGTAGCCAGTTTGATCAGAGCATTTGCGCGCTTTTCCCCGGACGATGAGTTAAGAACATTCTCAAGACTATCAATCTGGCTGCCCGCAAACAATAATTGGATTAGAAACAAAGATATTACACTTAATAATTTCTTCATTTTTGTATTAGTTTATATGCTAATATTATTGAAAAGACGCAGGAAAAATTAATACATTAAATTTACTGTTATGAGTTTAAGCAATTTTTAGAAATTAAACCATGAAAATCTTATCTCTATTGAAGTGTAGAATTTCTTTAGTATCCTATTCGTATTAAGACTAAAAATATCCTGTGGCATTAAAGATTATTTCCTATTTTTCCGCATAAAACTTTTCACGGAGATGATATGAATTTTAAAAATGTTATACTCATAACATTATTTGTTTTTTCAATAAGTATTCTTTGCTATTCTCAATCAAAGAGTTTAGTTGATTATATAAATCCGTTAATAGGAACACAGGGTGAAGGTAATGTTTATCCCGGACCGGTAGCGCCGCACGGAATGGTTCAGCTTGGACCGGATACGGACAAAAAAAGCTGGGCAACAGCTTCCGGTTATGAATACAGCGACAGCGTTATAATTGGTTTTAGCATGCAGCATCTTAGCGGTACTGGTATTCCTGATCTCGGCGATTTTTTAATTATGCCTTCGGTAGGTAAAATGGAATTTACTCCGGGTACTGTTGAAATGAAAACCAAGGAAGGAGACACTTACTATATTCAGGATCCTGATTCCGGTTACTGTACAAAATATAATCACAAAGACGAAACAGTTAAAGCAGGCTACTATTCCGTAAGATTGCCTGAGCATAATGTTCTTGTTGAGCTTGCTGCGACCGAGAGAGCGGGGATTCTGAAATTTACATTCCCCAAATCAGATAGCGCAAATATAATGATGGACTTAAGTCATGTACTTCAGTGGAAAGTAAAATGGTCTGATGTACGTGCAGAAAATAAATCCCTGGTTACAGGTTATCATCTTGTTAATGGCTGGGCAAAGGAAAGATATTTGTACTTCGCCGCAAAATATTCCCGCCCATATGATGATTTCGGAATTATGCTTGATGGTAAGAAAGTTATTTATAACACGAGAAGATTCAGAAGTAAATATGAAGCTGCAGGTGAAAAACTTCAGTACTACACCAGATATTCAACTAAAGAAAATGAAGTGATAATGGTTAAGATCGGAATTTCTGCAATCAGCACTGCCAGCGCATTAAAAAATCTTGATGCTGAAATTCCCGATTGGAATTTTGATAAAGTTGTTGAGCAGACAAGAGCTAAGTGGAATAAAGAAATGCAGCGAATGACAGTAGAAGGAACGCAGGAAGAGAAAGAAGCATTTTATACATCATTGTACCATTGCTTGCTTACTCCAACTTTATATGAAGATGTGGATGGCAATTATCGCGGGTTTGACCTGAATGTTCATGAATCGAAAGGTTTTACCAATTATGCAATTTTTTCTTTATGGGATACTTACCGCGCTACTCATCCTCTGTTTGCATTAATTCAACCGGACAGAGATGCCGATATGATAAATTCCATGTTAGCTCATTACGATCAGAGTGTAGATCATCTGTTACCTGTGTGGTCATTAAATAATAATGAAACCTGGTGCATGATCGGCTACCATGCAATTCCCGTAATTGCTGATGCAGTAAGGCAGGGTATAAAAGGATTTGATTATGAACGCGCTTATGAAGCCTGTAAAACTACAGCAATGAATCCTGATTATGATTCTGTTGAGGAGTATGCAAAAATTGGTTATGTGCCGTTCAACCATGAAAATGAATCGGTTTCTAAAACACTTGAATATGCATTTGATGATTACTGCATTGCACAGATGGCGGACAAGCTTGGTAAAAAAGATGACTATAAATACTTTATGAAAAGAGCAATGGCTTACAAAAATATTTTTGATCCGTCCACTAAACTTATGCGTGGTAAAGATTCCGATGGTAAATGGCGTAATCCTTTTGATCCTCATGGTTATATTGATGATATGAACAAGCGTGATATAACCGAAGGTACAAACTGGCAGTATACCTGGTATGTTCCGCATGATGTTCAGGGTTTGATAAATCTGATGGGCGGAAATAATTATTTCGAGACAAAGCTTGATACTTTATTCCTTGAGGAGTTTTATGATTCACCTGAAAAAGGAACAGAAGATATTCTTGGCAGGATTGGTGAGTACTGGCACGGCAATGAGCCTGCACATCATGTTGCATATCTTTATAATTATATAGGCAAACCATGGAAAACTCAGTCCCTTATAAGAAGAATAATGCTTACGCAGTATGGCAATAAACCGAATTCACTTTGCGGTAATGATGATTGCGGACAAATGTCTGCCTGGTATCTTTTTAACACGATGGGATTCTATCCGGTTGCACCGTCATCTAATTATTATGTTATTGGAACGCCTTGTGCAGAAAAGGTTACAATGAATTTACAAAACGGAAAATCTTTTATTACAAAGGCAGAGAATTATTCTAAGGAGAATATGTTTATTCAATCGGTTACTTTGAATGGGAAAGTATGGAGTAAGACGTATATTCCACTGGAAGAAATTATTAATGGCGGTGAATTGGTTTTTAAAATGGGAAAAGAACCAAATAAAAATTGGGGAACATCCCCGCAAAGCATTCCGCCTTCGGTTTCAAATAAGGAATAAGGTATTATAATTTTCAGTATTTTTGGTGTGGAATTTTTTAATGAAATACAAAGCAAATGCTATTAATAGAAGTCTATAAAAACAAATGTGATTTTTGCGGTTGTTGTGTTGGTGTGTGTCCCGAAGATGCAATTGAATTAAAAGAATTTGATATACGCATTTTAGAAGAGTTATGTACCAATTGTTGCAAGTGTGTTTGGTGCTGCCCGGTAGAAGCGTTGAAATTCAACCTTGAAAAAGGAAAGAGAGCCGAGATTGCTTCCTGAATATGACATAGTAATAGTTGGTGCAGGTCCTGCCGGTTCTGTTGCTGCAAAATATGCTGCGGAAAAAGGTGTATCAGTTCTCGTATGTGAAAAGGATAGAGAAGTTGGTATTCCTGTAAGATGCGGTGAAGCAGTAAGAAGAAATAGTTTTATTCAGTTTGTTCAACCGGATAAAAAATGGATTGCTACCGAAATTAATAAATTTGCTTTCGTAGCTCCCAACAACGGTAGAGTAGTTCTTGAATTTCCGGAGACCGGATATGTCCTGAACAGAAAAATCTTTGATGCTGAATTAGCGCGGCAGGCTTCTGCGGCGGGCGCTATATTTGTAACGCGTGCTTATGTAAATGGATTAATTTTAGAGGATGGAAAAGTTTGCGGTGTAAAGTTTGAACATAATGGTGAACAGAAAACTATTAAATCTAAAATTGTTATTGCTGCAGATGGAGCAGAATCCCGCGTTGGCAGGTGGGCTGGTTTACAAACGCATGTAGATTTCAGAGATATGGAATGCTGCTGCCAGGTAACTGCCGCCAACATAAATGTTGATGAAAACACCTGCTATTTTTATTTCGGTAAGGATGTTGCCCCGGAAGGTTACCTCTGGGTTTTTCCAAAAGGAAATGGTGTTGCAAATGTTGGTATTGGTGTTAGCGGAAAAATCGGTAAAACAAAATCTGCTTCGTCATACCTGAATGATTTTCTTAATAAAAATTTTCCGGACGCTTCAGCATTAACTTCTGTTGCAGGTGGTGTTCCCTGTACTACTGTGCTGAAAAAAATATCATCATATGGAATTATGATTGCCGGAGATGCTGCCCGGCAAGTTAACCCGCTTTCCGGCGGAGGGATTGTATCTTCTATGGTTGGAGGATGTATAGCCGGACGCATTGCGGCAGATTCAATTATTAATAAAAATCCTGGGCTTGTATTCACTTACGAATCCGAATGGGAAAACAGGCTTGGTAAAAAACATAGAATTTATAATAGAATTAAAGAAGGAATCTATAATTTTTCAGATGAAAAATTTAATTCGATAATAACTTCATTTGAAAAGGTCCCTCCGCAGAAAAGAACTTTAGGCAGCCTGTTCAGAACAGCTTTGTTTAACCAGCCTTCTTTACTGTTGGATGTTGCAAAGGTATTTATTGACTGATGAAAAAAATTATTTTAGAACTGTTAAAAAAGAATTTTGAGTTTATTAAACAGAATTGGGTAAGCGCCCTTCTCCGTATCTTTCGGAATAAGCTTACAGAATCACAGATAAGCATTTTTGTTGAAAGCACATTACAAACTATAATAGGAATAATTGAGAAATCAGATTATTCATATTCGGATAATTATATAATTGAGATTTACAATCTCTTTGAAAAAACTAATCTCAATCTTCTTGAAGTTAGTCTTTTATTTAACAACGGAAGATCATCCATACTTCATATTATTACAAAAGAAAAAGAACCGGAATATGACCCAATTGTAGTCGTTGAATATATTGAAGAAATAATCGAACAGCTTTTTGCCAGGTACGGAATCCTTCGACAGGAAGTTCAGATGAAAGAACTTTCGCTTGACCGGGACAGACTTGCACTTAAACTTGAACTGAACCAGCAGCACTTGAAAAATATTCTTCATACTTCCGATGCGGCAATTATGGTCGTTGATCAGAATGAGAAATTTATTGCCTGGAATAAGGGTGCTGAAAAAATCTTCGGTTACACTGAAGATGAAGTAATCGGTCAAAAATCTTCACTTCTGCTTCCCACCGGGAAAAAATATATTGAGGAATTAAATTTTATAATTGAAGAAGTTGGTGAGAAAGGTTATGCAAGAATATATGAAACAGAAAGAAGAACCAAGGGCGGTAAAATAATTCCGGTTGAACTTAACATTACAAAACTGCCTAACAAAGAAGGAGATTATACAGGCAGGACAGTAATTATTAAAGATTCAACCGAAGTAAAAAAACTTCAGCAGCAGATTGACCAATCCGAAAAGCTTGCAGTAATAGGGCAGTTAGCTGCCGGTGTTGCCCACGAAATTGGTAATCCGTTAACCTCAATCTCAAGTATTGTTCAGTTGCTCCAGAGAAAGGTTAAAGAAGAATTTGTTAGCGAACAGCTTGCAAACATTCGTTCCAATATAGACAGGATTTCCAAAATAGTAAGAGAGTTAGTTGACTTTTCAAGACCACCGGGACATGAGCGGTCTACCATTCAGGTTACGGATGTTATTAAAACAGCTATTGGAATAGTTAAATACGATAAGCGTGTAAAAAAAGTTGAGTTCATAGTTGAGCTTGAACCGGATATGCCAAAAATTAATCTTGTTCCGGACCAGATCCTCCAGGTGTTCATTAATATCCTGTTTAATGCTTTGGATGCAATTGAAGGCAACGGTAAAATTGAAGTAAACAGCTACCATACAAAGGATTCGGTGTTTATTGAGATTAAAGATAACGGCTGCGGTATGGATAAGGAAACCATCTCTAAAATCTTCGATCCTTTCTTTACTACAAAGGAAGTAGGCAAAGGTACCGGGTTAGGACTTTCAGTCAGTTATGGAATTATTAAAAAGTTCAAGGGTGATATTCTTGTTCAAAGTGAAGTTAGAAAAGGCAGCACATTTACCATAAAACTTCCGATTGAACAGCCAAATGTGTAAATGAAATATGCCGTTGGTTTAGTTTTGAAAAAAATTGTAAAATGTTGTTGAAATAAAAAATTTTTTAAATCAGAATATCATAATTATAAATATGTTTGAAGTGGTAAAACAAGGAGAATAAAATGAGTGCTAAAGTACTTATTGTTGATGATGAAAAAGTAATCCGCGATTCTTTGGAGGTGCTGTTAAAAGATGAAGGTTATAAAGCCGAAACTGCTCCGGATGGCGAGGAAGCGCTTGCTAAAATAAAAGCAGAAAATTATGATATTATAATTACAGATATAAAGATGCCTAAAATTGACGGCATTGAACTGATGCAGCAGGCTAAAAATCTTTCACCGGATTCATTCTTTATTATAATGACAGCCTATGCATCCGTTAATACTGCCATTGAAGCTCTAAGACAGGGAGCCTATGATTATCTTATTAAACCGGTTGAGTTTGATGATGTTATCCTAAGATTAAAAAGACTTATTTCCTATAAAAGACTTATAAGCGAAAATGTATCCTTAAGACAAAGACTTTCAAGCGAAGCCGGCTTCCAGAATATAATTGGTAAAAGCGAACCGATGAAGAAAGTTTTTGATCTTATTACACGTGTTGCATCAACCAACAGTAATGTTCTTATTGTTGGAAAAAGCGGTACCGGTAAAGAACTGGTTGCAAAAGCTATTCACTATAATGGTGGGAGAAAAGAACAAATATTTCTTCCAGTAAACTGCGGAGCCATTTCGGAAAATTTGATTGAAAGCGAATTGTTCGGACATAAGAAAGGATCATTTACCGGCGCAACTGAAGATAAAATGGGTTTGTTCAAAGTTGCAGACGGCGGTACTATCTTTCTTGATGAAATCGGCGATCTGCCGCTTAATCTTCAGGTTAAACTTTTACGGGTACTGGAAGATAAACAGTTTATTCCTGTTGGCGCTACACGTCCTGTAATAACAGATGTTAGAATAATTGCAGCTACAAATCAAAACCTGTTTGAAAAGGTAAAGACAAATGAATTCCGAGAGGATTTGTATTACCGCCTGAACGTTGTTGAAATTAAACTTCCTACTCTTAATGAAAGACGGGAAGATATTCCTTTGCTTGTAAATCATTTTATTGAAAAATTCAGAACGGAGATGGGAAGAAAAATTATTGGTGTTGATAACGATACGATGAGATTGCTTATAAGCCACGACTGGCGCGGCGGTGTAAGGGAACTTGAGAATATTATTGAGAGAGCCATAATTTTTGCTAGGGATGAAATCATTACTGTAAATGATCTTTCCGATTATATAAAAGGCAACAACTTTAGTGATGCTTTTCCTGATTCCCTTAAGGATGCTATGAGAATTTTCGAACGTGAGCATATCATTAAAACCATCAAAAAGTACGAGTATGATAAAGAAGAAGCGGCAAAAGCTCTCCAAATCGGGCTTTCTTCGCTTTACAGAAAGATGGAAGAACTGGATATTCCCACAAAAGCCCCTAAGGAATCGGAGCAATAAGGAATCCTTTGGATAAAACCGTGTTCTTTTTTATATTTGGATAGTTAAAAAAGTAGATAGGAAGACAATGAAGACGGGAATCCATCCGGTTTATAAGAAATCAGTAGTTAGCTGTGTTTGCGGTAATACGTTCGTTACCCGTTCGGTTGCTGGTGATATAAAGCTTGAAATTTGTTCAAATTGCCACCCTTTCTTTACCGGTAAGCAAAAAATTCTTGATGCCGCCGGTCGCGTGGAAAGATTTAACAAACGTTACAGCAAAACTCTGGCAAAATAACCTGGTTTTACATTTTATTTCTGCTTTTGCAGAATATGCGGCGGATTGAATTATTTCAATCCGTTCTTTTTTTTATGGTGGAAAAATAAATTTTGTCCTTTGCAATAGGTTACTACCAGACATTTATTTATAATAAATAAAGAAGACTTATTCAGAATATTTATTTCGAATGGTTCTTTTATTTATTTCGTAGTAAACCAGGAAAGAGGGTACCACCATGCAACTTTGTATCTTTGAAGACATTTATTTCGAGCGGCTTGAGCCATTAATCTATTCACGACCCGTTCACGATCTCATTTGCGGAATTAATTCTATCCGGGCTAAAATATTAAGGGCTTATCCGGATACCGGATATTCCCTGCATACCAGGCCATATTTAGATCAGGTAGTTAAATCAAAAAATCCGCAGGTGGCTGTTAACAGGATTGATGACAATGATTGCTTATTTGTTAACGGGCGTGTTCTTGCTCCGCCAAATCTTGCAGAGATTATTCCTTTAGAGGATAAAGAAAATAAAGTATATCTTAATAAAGGAACTGTGATAGCTGCCCGGGTTTCCGGGAGCCTGCTGAACAAGATAAAGTTAAATTTATCTGATATGTTCTCTCTTGCAGATTTTGATGATCTTCCTAAAGTTGAAGTGGATGTACGGCATATTGATTATATCTGGGATCTTACTCTTAACAACAGAGATGAATTCCTGAAAGATTATAATTGTCTGCTTAAGGATAAAAAAGAAAGAATACTCGGTAAGATTTACGATGGTGTTCACTTTATTGAAAAGGATAATGTTTTTATTGATGAAGGTGCAGAGATAAAACCGGGCGCTGTTCTCGATGCATCTAAAGGACCAATTTATATTGATAAGAATGCTTCGGTTGCTGCTAACTCTGTAATTGAAAATTGTGTTTACGTTGGCGAATCAAGCCAGGTTAAAAGTTGTGCAAGAATTTACGATAATGTAAGCATTGGTAAAATTTGTAAAGTAGGCGGCGAAGTTGAGGATTCAATTATACTTCCTTTTACAAACAAGCAGCATTCTGGATTTATTGGTCATGCGTATCTTGGTTCGTGGGTAAACCTTGGTGCAGATACGAATTGCAGTGACCTGAAAAATAATTACGGTACTGTTAAAGTCTATGTTAACGGTGAAATTGTTGATAGCAAAACCCAGTTTCTCGGTCTTATAATGGGTGATCATTCGAAATCGGCTATTAACACAATGTTTAATACAGGTACAATTGTTGGATATTCCTGTAATATTTTTGGCTCAGGTTTTCCGGATAAATATATACCGTCTTTCTCGTGGGGCGGTGTTAATTCCAAAACAACTTATGATATTGCCAGAAGCATTGAAACTGCAAAAAGAGTTTTGGTTAGAAGAAACATTGAGATGAATGAACACGACGAAAAGCTATTTAAAAAAATATTTGATTTAACAACAAGGGAAAGAAGAAAACGTGGATACCCCTATTGAAAATTCTGAGAACACAGAACAAGTAAAAGAGCAAGAACCGGTAAATGATCAAAATAAAGTAAAAGATCAGGAACCAGAAAAAGTACTTGAACAGGAAAAGGTAAACTTGTATGCCGGCGTCCGCGGTATTGCTGTAAAAATTCTTAACCGGGTTGATAGAACTGACGCATACCTGGATAAATTAATTGATCACGAATTTAAGAACTCTGAATTATCCGGCCAGGATAAAGCTTTACTATTTGAAATTGTTCATGGCGTTTTAAGATGGATGGGTAAACTTGACTGGATTTTAAATGGTTTCTATAAAGGTGCATACTCCAAATGTATTCCCAATGTTAAAAATGCGCTTAGAGTTGGCCTTTACCAGATTCTTTACTTGGAAAAAATTCCGGACTACGCAGCAGTTAATGAAGCCGTTGAATTTGTTAAAAGATTACAAGGGCAAAAACCTGCCGACCAGGCAAATGCCGTATTAAGAAATATTATTAGAAGTAAAGAAGGAATTCGTTTCCCAAATCCTGAAGAGGACCTGATTGGTTACTTCTCAGCTTTCTATTCTCATCCAAGCTGGCTTGTTAGACGCTGGCTGAATTTTTGGGGACAGGAACAAACCGAAGCTCTTCTTATTGCTAATAATGAAAAACCTTCTCTCACATTAAGAGTTAATACTTCAAAAACAACCGTTGATGAATTTAAAGAGTTGTTAAAAAAAGTCGATCTGAAATTTTACGACGGAAAATTTCTTAATGATTTTATAAAACTGAAAACACTTACAAACATAACTGGTTGGGAATATTTTGAAAAAGGATATTTCTCAATACAGGACGAGAGTACCGGTTTACCATGCAGACTTCTTGATGTAAAACCGGGTTTAAGAGTACTTGACCTCTGCGCGGCACCGGGAGGTAAAGCTTCTTATATTTCAAACCTGATGAATAATACCGGTGAAATTATTGCTTTGGACAGATATGAAAGCAGGCTAAAAATATTGGAGAAAAATCTTCAGCGAATGGGAGCAACCAATATAACGCTGAAAGAAGAAAATGCTCTTGAAAATAATTCTGATGAATTTGACCGTGTCCTTCTTGATGCGCCATGTTCGGGTTTTGGAACACTCTCTAAGAAACCGGATATTAAATGGAAAAGGGATCTTGGTGATATACGTGAATTAACCAAGCTCCAATATGAGCTGCTTCAGAAAGCGGCATCATTAGTTAAAGTGGATGGTTCTATTGTTTATAGTACATGTACTATTGAACCTGAAGAAAATTATGATATAGTGAAAAAATTCTTAGACAATAATCCTAATTTTGTGCTAGAAGATGCGCGTAATTATGTGTCTGAAAAAATTGTAACCGAAAATGGCTGCATTCAAACTTATCCGCATGTTCATCAACTTGATGGAGCTTTTGCCGCAAAGCTTGTCAGGAAATCCTGAATTTGCTCTATACCCGTCTGACCTTTTCTATTTTAGCCTGTCTATTGAGGTGAGAACTTTAATCTTAATCCTCAGGTCATGTTCAGATTTCAATTTATGAAGCCATTAGAAATCATTTTATTTCCAGCATTCTTTTTGATATTTTAGGTAGCAATAATCATTCGTGTTTGAGGCTAAAGAATGTTAAAAAAGTTTGCCGAAGATTTAAGGGATGCCCGGCTTAAAAGCGGGGTTTCGATACAGCAGATTCATAACAAAACCCGTATCGACATTAAATTTTTGGAAGCGATTGAAAATGGTAACTTTGAAATTCTTCCCGAAGTTTATTTACGCGCGTTTATAAGAGGTTATGCTAATTCGGTTGGACTTGATGAAGCCCAGGTTATGAAAAAATATGAAGCGGCAAAATCCGGCAAAGTGATTGAGGAAAATGTTATTGAAGAGAGCATTGCTGAAACACATAAAGAATCTTCCAAAAAGGTTTTTACCGGAGCAGAGCAACATAATACTGCTAATATGGATGAAGCTTCTACAAAAAAATTCAGCCTTAACCCTAAAGTTGTACTAATATTTGTTGTTGTGGCAGCTCTTGGTCTGGCAGTTTACTTTATTTTCTTTAACAGCTCTTCGTCAGAAATAATTACAGAGCGGCCTTACGAAGAAATGTTGGCAGAAAATAATAAGCGCTTTGAATCATCTGAAACCGACAGCACTAAAACATCAGTTCCGCAGACTTTTTCTACCAGTGACAGTCTTGTTCTTTTAATTAAGTCAAAAGATACCTCATGGATTGATGTTAAAAAGGACGATAATGCTGTGGGAACAGACTTCCTTCTTTATAATTCAAACCAGAGGATTGTTAAAGCAGCAAGGAGTTTTACAATTACAGTTGGTAATTCAAAGGGCGTTGAATTTATTTTAAACAACAGGCCGCTGAATTTTTCCGGCTCTTATCGTGAAAGAAAAATTGTGAAGATAGACTCCACAGGACTTTCATATCTTCCTGTTTTCAGATCGGAACAAAAGAAAAATGACTGATAAAGTCCAACAAAGAATTGAGGAACTGAAAGAACTTCTCCGTAAGTATGAATATGAATACTACATACTTGCAAATCCTACAGTAAGCGATTATGAATTTGATATGCTGCTTAAGGAACTTGAAAAGTTAGAGAGCGAGCATCCTGAATTTATAACATCGGATTCGCCTACACAAAGAGTTGGCAAGGACCTGACGAAAATTTTTAAACCTGTTCAGCACCAGGCACCGATGCTTAGTCTTTCCAATACTTACAGTGAAGAGGAGCTTTATGATTTTGACAGGCGTGTAAAAGATGGATTGGATGAAAGTGAAAAGATTGAATATGTTGTTGAAATGAAAATTGATGGCGTATCCGTAAGCCTTAAATATACAGACGGAATTCTTGTTACTGCTGCAACACGCGGTGACGGTGTTGTAGGTGAGGATGTTACGACTAATGTCAGAACCATAAAATCCGTACCTCTTAAAGTAAGAAAGCTGAAAGGATACGAATCTTTTGAAGTACGCGGTGAAATTTTCATGGAGCTAAATGATTTTAAAAAGATTAATTCTGAGAGAGCAGAAACCGGTGAAAAACTTTTTGCCAATCCAAGGAATTTTACCGCCGGTACAATTAAACTGCAGGATCCGAAAATTGTCGCATCACGCCCTCTGAAAATCTTTACTTATTACCTGCTCTCTTCAAATATACAATCGGAAACTCATTTTCAAAATCTCAGGAAGCTTGAGGAACTTGGCTTTAATGTGAACAAAGATTATAAACTTTGCAGGAATATTGATGAAGTAATACGTTATTGCCGGCAACTAGAAACGAAGAGACATAATCTTCCTTTTGAAATTGACGGTGCGGTTATAAAAGTAAATTCGATAAGACAGCAACAGGTTCTGGGTAACATTGCAAAAGCACCGCGGTGGGCAGTTGCATTCAAATTTAAAGCTAAGGAAGCAACTACAAAATTAAATAAAATTGTCTGGCAGGTTGGCAGAACTGGTACCCTTACTCCTGTTGCAGAATTAGAGCCGGTCTTTCTTGCGGGTTCTACAATCAGTCGCGCTACACTACATAATATTGATGAGATTAAACGGAAGGATATAAGAGAAGGTGATATTGTTGCTATTGAAAAAGGCGGCGATGTAATTCCAAAAATAAATTATGTGTTATTGGAGCAAAGACCAAATGACAGCATTGAAACGAAACCGCCGGCACAATGCCCGGTTTGTGGATCGGATTTATTTAAACCCGAAAATGAAGTTGCTATCTACTGCGAAAATCATTTGTGTTCGGCACAAATAAAAGGAAGGTTATTTCATTTTGCATCAAGAGGCGCTATGGATATTAGCGGTTTAGGCGATGCGCTGATTGACCAGTTTGTTGATCTGGGCTTTATTAAAAATTATGCCGATATCTATGAGCTGAAGAATCAGAAAGAGAAATTAATTTTACTTGAAAGGTTTGGAGAGAAGAGCATTAATAATCTTTTAAAAGCAATTGAAGACAGCAAGGAACAACCATTTTCAAAAGTGCTGTTTGCTCTTGGAATTCGTTATGTCGGTTCGGGCGCTGCAAAAAAACTGGCAGACCATTTCCACAATATTGATGATTTGATTAATTCCGATGAGAGTGAAATTGAAGCAGTACATGAAATTGGGCCGAGCATAAGTAAAAGCATTCGTAAATTCTTTGCAGACAAACAAAATCTGTCTGTTATAGAAAGCTTAAAACGAGAGGGATTAAGATTTTCCGGTGAAGCAAAGAAGATAAAAACATCAACAGGGATTGAGAATAAAACTTTTGTTTTAACCGGAACATTAAGTTTATTTACAAGAGAAGAAGCTTCCGACAAAATACTTTCACTTGGCGGCAAAGTATCTTCTTCGGTAAGTAAGAAAACGGATTTTGTACTTGCCGGTGAAAATGCCGGCTCCAAATTATCTAAAGCCACTGAGCTTGGAATTAAAATTATAACTGAACAAGAATTTTTAGAGATGATAGAACAGTGGAACTGAAAATCATAGAAAAGATAAAAAAAGAATTAGGTCATTCAATTGCTTTAAAAAAATACAGTCACAAAGCAAAGGAACAGAAATCATTTAAAAATAATTTTACGGGCAATTATAATTTCCTTCTCCTTATGCCTGTAAATGAAGAACACTTCAGGGAGAGTTTTAAGGTAATTGAATTCCTTGTTGCCAGACAAAAGAATGTCACCTTGTTTATAAGAGATTTCAAAGTAAGCCTGTTAAAAAAAAAGGATAAACTTAATATTATTGATTACGGGATAAATGACTTTACAAAACTTTATCTTCCTTCAAAAAAAATATGCGAAGTAATTGCAGAAAAAAAGATTGATGTGGTTATAGACCTGAACCTTGAGGATAATATATATTGCAACGTAGCAGCGACGCACTCAACTGCGGAATTTTATATCGGATTTACAAGGGGGAAGCAGGATAAGTTCTTTAATTTGCTTATAGTAAATAACGAAAATAATCCTGCCTTTTCATATGAAAATTTATTAAATTCGCTACAGATGTTTTAAACTGTTAGGTTTGTATTGTTAATTCTAAGCCTAATCAAAAATATTTTCCAAACAAAAAGAGATATAGAATGAATTTTGAAGTTAAAAGAGTTGGAGATATTACAATTTTCAAGCTTAACGAAAAACGCCTTGATTCATCCATATCCGGTATGGTTAAAGGTGAATTTACTATCCTGCTTCATGCAGAAGACGTAAAAAATCTTATCATTGATATGTCCGAAGTAGAAGGCTGTGACAGTTCAGGTTTAAGCGCCTTGCTGCTGGCTTATAGAGTATTAAGTGTAAATCAAGGACAAATCCGTATCGCTTCGCCCTCCAAAAGTGTTTCTACTCTGATTCGTATTTCCCAACTCGACAGGGTACTTCCAATATGTAACACTGTAATGGAAGCCCAGCAAGAGTTAGAGAACTTATAGAGTAGAAAAATGAATAGAACTATCGACTATGCCATTATTGCGGCATACCTGCTTGGTGTCGCTATCTTCGGTATTTTATCCGGTGGAAAACAAAAATCAGTTAAAGATTATTTTTTAGGTGCCAGTACCATTCCCTGGTGGATCGTTTGTTTTGCAATTGTTGCTGCAGAAACAAGCACTCTTACTTTCATTTCAATTCCCGGTTTGGCTTATGTTACCAACCTGAATTTTCTTCAGGTAACTATTGGTTACCTTATTGGTAGAATCCTGGTAGCTTTTTTCCTTTTACCGCAATACTTTAAAGGAGACCTTAGTACTGCATATTCTTACCTTGAAAATCGTTTTGGAGTTAAGACACGTTCGTTTGCTTCAATTGTTTTCTTGTTTACAAGAACAGCTGCAGACGGGGTAAGATTATTTGCAACGGCAATCCCTTTAAAATTAATGCTGAATATTGATTATCCTCTGGCAATTTTAATTGTTGCTGTCTTCACATTCATATATACCTTTACCGGCGGAATAAAAGGTGTAATATGGGTTGACGCTTTGCAAATGTGTATCTATATCGGCGGTGCTTTGATTGCAGGATATTTCCTGCTTGATCTTTTACCGTCAGGGTGGAATGCTGTTGTTGCAGCCGCTCAACCCGATAATAAAATGAACCTGATCAACTTAGGCTTTGATAAGGGGATCGGAGAGTTCTTCAAAAATCCTTACACTTTATTCGGCGGTATAATCGGTGGAGCTTTCCTTTCAATGGCTTCACACGGAACCGATCAGCTAATAGTTCAAAGATTATTAGTGATTAAAGATCTTAACAAAGCAAAAAAAGCAATTATTACAAGCGGCGTTATTGTAATATTTCAGTTCGCAATATTTTTAATAATTGGGCTGGCATTATTTGCATACTATGGTAAGATGGATATGCGTTCTGATGAAATATTCCCGAAATTTATTTTAGACCAATTACCGGTTGGAATAACAGGAATCATTATTGCAGGTCTGTTTGCTGCTGCTATGTCTACCCTGGCCGGATCAATAAGTTCAATGGCATCTTCTACAATGATGGATCTTTACAAACCTTATTTCAGCGGTAAAAATTTTGATGAGGCAAAAGCACTAAAAAGATCAAGATATGTTACTATCTTCTGGGCGTTAGTATTGATCGGATCAGCATTCTTTTTTATGAATACATCACAAGCCGTTGTTGAAATAGCTCTTAGTATTTCCTCGTTTACTTACGGAGGTTTACTTGGCACATTCCTTTTAGGTATTCTTGTTAAAAAAGCAACCCAGGAGGATGCACTTGCCGGCTTTACTTCCGGTATATTTGTTATGATTGCTGTTATATCTTTAAAGCTTGTTGCCTGGACGTGGTTTACAATAATTGGAGTTTTGACAACACTTATTATTGGTTTTATACTAAGCAAATTATCAGCAAGAAAATAGATCTTAAAATATCTTATAGCTCTTAGTTTAAACTATAGATAAAAACTTGTGTTCAATTTAAATAAATAACTGAGGAATTAATGTTTGGATTAAACATTTTAGATTGGCTGGTTGTCTTAGTATACTTTATAGCTATTTTTTTAATAGCCTACTTCTATTATCGGAAATCAAAAGGCAATACACAGGAATTTTTTCTCTCCGGCAGAAATTTGCCATGGTGGCTGGCTGGTACAGCAATGGTTGCCACAACATTTGCTGCTGATACTCCTCTGGCTGTTACAGAGTTAATTGCAAAAAATGGTATAGCCGGTAACTGGCTTTGGTGGAACCTTGCAATAGGTAGCATGCTAACCGTTTTCTTTTTTGCTAAACTCTGGCGCAGAGCAGGCATTGTTACGGATGTTGAATTTGTTGAACTTAGATACAGCGGAAAAGCTGCTGCGGTTCTAAGAGGTTTCAGAGCTATATACCTCGGTTTATTTATGAATAGTATAGTACTTGCCTGGGTGAACAAGGCAATGGAAAAAATTTTCCAGGTTACAATTCCCGGCGCCGATGCATTTACTCTTATAATTATTTCTATGATAATAATAGCAATCTACTCTTCTGCCTCAGGTTTATTAGGTACTGCAAGAATTGATGCAATTCAGTTTATTATTGCTATGACTGGCTGCATAATTCTGGCAATAATTGTTGTACAAATTCCCGCTGTAGGTGGAATTGAAGGAATGAAAACGCAATTGGATGATTGGATATTTAAATTTACACCGAACATCGGCAGCTCATCAGTTAGTAATGTTCTTGGCGGTACGTTGGCTTTACCGGCAGCAGCATTTATTGCACATATTGCGGTTCAGTGGTGGTCATCCTGGTATCCGGGTGCAGATCCGGGCGGAGGCGGTTACATTGCTCAGCGAATGATGTCTGCAAAAGATGAAAAACATTCTCTGTTTGCTACCCTTTGGTTTACTATTGCTCATTATTGTGTAAGACCCTGGCCATGGATTATAGTTGCACTGGGTGCATTAATATTATTGCCACGCTTTTCTGCACAGGAATTAAATGATAAAAACATTATAAGTGAATACAGTAAGGCGTTTGAAATATATAAAGAATCAAAAAATGCCGGAACTGATTTCAGGAGCCAGATAAGTGATGAGGTCCTTAGAGAAAAAGTTGCTGCATTTGAGAATAAAGAATTTTTTGAAAAATATGAAAACACTGTTGATCCCGGCAAAATGTATCCGAAGCTTATGTTGAATTATCTTCCAACAGGTTTACTTGGAATGATGATAGCTGTTTTTCTTGCAGCTTATATGTCAACAATTGCTTCGCAGCTTAACTGGGGAACATCTTATCTGCTTAATGATTTCTACAGACGGTTTATTAAAAAAGATGCCAATGAAAAACACTATGTTATGATTTCAAGATGGGGTATTGTTCTTATGATTATTGCCTCGCTGCTGATAACTAAATATATTTTAACAACTATTTCAGGTGCCTGGGAGTTTATAATTAATGCAAGCGCAGGGATGGGATTGGTTTTAATATTAAGATGGTTCTGGTGGCGCGTAAATGCCTGGTCGGAAATTTCTGCAATGATTGCTCCGCTTATTATTTATCCTATTGCAGTTTCATTTGGTTTAGAATCCCCGATTACTCTTTATCCAACTGTAATAGGAACTACAATCGTCTGGTTGGTTGTTACTTTTATTACCAAGCCAACAAATGAAACAACGCTCGCGGAGTTCTATAAAAAAATTCATCCCGGCGGGTTTGGCTGGAAAAAATATGCGGATAAATTTAAGGATGTTAAACCGGATTCTGGTTACGGAAGATTGTTTGTAAACTGGATTGCCGGTGTAGTTCTTGTATATTCTGTTTTATTTGCAACCGGAAGAATTATTTTTCAGGATTATCTTGTTGGATTTGCAACACTTGCAATAAGTGCAGTTTCAGTGTGGATAATTTATAATAATCTAAAAAAAGAAAATAGCTTATAGGATGTTAAGCAAGGACAAACTTAAGAATATTAAGCTTGTAGTTTTTGATCTTGATGGCACACTATTAAATGATGAAGGAGCGATCGGAACCGGCTCTTTTGAATTAATCAGAGAACTTAAGAAGAAGGATGTCCGCTTTTCAATCGCAACGCAGAGAGTACCTTCGTCTGTTTGGAATTATGCCGAAACGCTTAACCTGGTTGAGCCTCTGGTATTACTAAACGGTGCATTAATTCAGAATTATCCTGAGAAACAGATTTTTTATCAATCATTTCTTCCTTCTAAGATTGTTAAAAAATGTATTGATTACGCGGATAAGTTTTTATTGAAAGTTGCGCTTTGCCACGCTGATGCAATTTATTACTCCGAGTATAACCAGGCGATTCCGGATTTGCTGAGCAACTACGGTTCTGTTTACAATGAAGTTGAAACTTATGATAATTTAGTTGATGAGACTTTTGAGATTATCTTTGTAAGTGAACAGAAAGATGCAATAAAATATGTCAATCACAGACTCAATTTTCCTTACAGGTTCGGGCTTGAGACTTCATATTTTAAATCCGGTTCTCAACATGGTTTTTATTTTCTGGAAGTTCGTAAGTCAGGTTCATCAAAAGGTACCGGCTTGCTTAAACTTATTAAGAATATGAATGTGAAAATTAAAGAAACCGCCGTTATTGGCGACTGGTATAATGACAGGACTATGTTTGAAACCGGAGCAATGAAAATTGCAGTTGACAATGCTGTACCGGAAATAAAAAACATGGCGGATTATGTAACATCAAAAACAAACAACGAAGATGCTGTTGCAGAATTTCTTGAAATGTTGTTGAGGGCGAAAAAGGTATAATAAAATGTCATCCAATGATTCTATATTCAAAAGAAGCAGACGGATAAAATTATTAATATTTGTTACAACCGTAATTCTTATCGTGCTTATGTTTCCGCAGGGAGAGTCGCTTGAATCTGAAGTAACGGTTGGTTCAATCTGGCTACAGGAAGATCTTATTGCTACCACAAGTTTTCCGATCTACAAAAACCCTGATGTTTATAATCTGGAAAAAAGAAATGCAGCAGAAAAAGTTTATCCCATTTTTGTTGCTAAACCAAACCTGGCCGAACAGATAAAAGATTCATTAAAATCATTTTCGGATTCATTCATCAGGATGATCCAAAGTGATTTGCAGGTTACCGATAATAAAAATGTTCTTCTGTCCACCGCGCTAAAGATGTATAATGAAATAACCAGGCTTAGCGGGAATAAAATAAATGCCGAACGAAAACTATCCGAAACTTTCAGCTATATACAAAAAGTAATAAATAAAGCTTATCAAAAGGAAATTCTTAATCAGCTTTATAATGAAATTAAAAGAGACAGCATTGCAAAAAGAATTGGCCGCGTTGATTTTATTGAACAAAAATCAAAGTTTAATGATCTTAAAGCGGTACATGATAATGTGGCCGCAGAAATTAATCGCTTTACGCAGGACCAGCAGTTCAGTAATGTTATAATTGAATTTACAAATCATTTTATACGGCCAAACCTTATCTACGATGAAAAACTTACACTTGAAGAAATAAATCATCTTCAGGATAAAGTTTCTCCCAACATCGGAATTGTTAATGAAAACGAAAGAATAATTGCAAAGCATAACAGGGTAACCGAGGAAGATAAATTAAAGATTGATTCATACAGAAAAGCCAAAGGTGAATTGACCGGTTTTATTAGTAATATCACTCAATCGCTGGGTAAGTTTTTACATGTTCTCCTGATTCTTACTCTGTATGGAATCTATTTGTTTCTCTTTAGAAAGAAAATATTTTATGATAATGTAAAAGTTGTTTTAATCTCAATCATCATTATGTTCATCAGCTTTTTAACGTACCTTTTAACCCGGCTTGAAGTAAGCTCGCCGGTTTATCTTCTTACAATTCTGCCGGCTGCATCAATGCTGCTTACAATAATATTTGATTCACGTGTTGGATTTTACGGTACTGTTGTTATTGCATTAATAACGGGTAGTCTTAGAGGAAATGATTATACTTTTACTGCTATGAATATTTTTGCCGGCGCGCTTGGAGCTTATACCGTAAGAGACATTAAAAACAGAACCCAGATTTTCAGATCATTTATTTATATCCTGCTTGGCTACATTGTAAGTATTCTTGCATTTGGACTCGAGCGTTTTGAAACCGTGGATAAAATTCTTGTCGAGTTTGCTTTTGCATCTGCAAATGCTCTCTTTAGCCCGGTGTTTACATTCGGAATGATAATTTTCTTTGAAAGATTTTTTAAGATTACAACTGATCTTACATTGCTTGAGCTGACTGATTTTAATAATCCGCTGCTTAAAGATCTTGCAAGGATTGCGCCCGGCACATTCACTCATTCAATAACAGTTGGCTCTATGGTTGAACGGGCTGCCGAGACAATTAAAGCGAATCCGCTGCTTGCCCGTGTTGGCGCTTATTACCATGATATCGGTAAAACAATTAACTCCGATTATTTTGTTGAAAACCAGTTGGATAGTGAAAACACCCACGAAAAACTTAATCCAAAACAAAGCACGGAAATAATTATTAACCATGTTTCCAAGGGAGTTGAATTAGCTGCCAAAGGAAAATTGCCGAAAGAAATTATTGATTTTATTCCTATGCATCATGGTACGCTTGTGGTAAGTTATTTTTATGAGAAAGCAAAGGAAATGTACGGGGCGGAAAATACAAACATCCAGGATTTCCGGTACAAGGGACCAAAGCCAAACACAAAAGAAACCGCTTTGGTTATGCTTGCGGACGCATGTGAATCTACCGTGAGATCAATTGAAGAACCGGACCCGGCTAAAATTGAAAATGTTGTTAATAGTTTGATTAAATACAGGGTGGACGACGGGCAGCTTGATGAATCACCGGTAACTTTAAGCGATCTTAAATTAATAAAAGATACCTTTGTAAATATTTTATTAGGGCAATACCACAAACGAATCCGCTACCCGAAACAGGATGAAATGGAGAATGTAAAGGAGTAGAATTAACATTTCATGATTTTTAATTCGATCTTGTTAAAAGAATATCTTTCTGTCCTTAGGCTTGAAAAGAATTTTTCCACAAATACGGTTGATTCATACGGCAATGATATTTCAAAGCTGCTTGAGTTTGCCGCAATGTGCGGTGTTACGGATGAGAATGAAATAGACTATACTCTGCTGAATAAATTCTTCAGGCACCTTAGTGAACTTGGAATTGCAAGTTCTTCCGCCGCAAGATATCTTTCATCAATTAAAAGCTACTTCAATTATCTCCGTACAAATAATTATGTTAAAACCGATCCATCGGAAAGAATATCATCGCCCAAGAGATCAAGAAGCCTGCCCGCAGTTTTATCATTCGAAGAAATTGAGGCAATATTAAATTCTCCGGACACTGAAGATAAATTGGGCTTAAGAGATAAAGCGCTGCTTGAAACAATGTATTCATCAGGATTAAGAGTATCGGAAGCAATCAATCTTCACACATCAGATTTATTATTACAAGATGAATTAATAAGAGTGTTTGGCAAAGGATCAAAAGAGAGAATTGTACCTGTTGGCAGCAGCGCCGTTAAATGGATTAACGAATACCTGCTTAAAAGCAGACCGTCTCTTGAAAGAAAAGGAAAAAGTCTGAATTTTATATTTCTTAACGTTCGCGGTACCAAACTATCAAGAATGGGCATTTGGAAAATACTACGCAGGTACACGGAACAAGCCGGAATTCAAAAAGAAGTTCATCCACATACTTTCAGACATTCATTTGCAACACATTTACTTGAAGGCGGCGCAGATTTAAGATCCGTGCAGGAAATGCTTGGACATGCGGATATTTCGACAACACAAATTTATACTCATGTAGACAGGGAGTATATTAAACAAGTGCATAGGGATTTTCATCCCAGAGGAAAATAATTTGAACATAGAAATAAATGACAGACTGATTTCGTTCTTAATGTTTCTGCCGGTGTTTTTAATTTCACTTGCAATACATGAATTTTCACATGCATATGCTGCGTTTCATTATGGTGATACAACAGCCAAAAATGCAGGCAGACTAACTCTTAATCCTTTTAAGCATCTCGATTTGATCGGGAGTGTTTTGATGCCGCTTATTTCTTTTGCCTCGGGCGCTTTTTTAATTGGTTGGGCAAAACCGGTTCCAATTAATCCAAATAATTTTGAAAATAAGCGGATGAATGATGCGGTGGTTTCTTTTGCAGGTCCGTTTTCAAATTTGTTTATCGCTTTTATACTTTCTATTTCAGCTTCAATTATAGATGAACATTTTAGCACAATGCAATACGCGGGCAGAATCCTGCAGCTTTTAAATATGGGGACATATTTTAATGTTTTCCTTTTTGTATTTAACCTGCTTCCAATTCCTCCTTTGGACGGCTCGCATATTTTATATGATATTTTTCCGAACCGGTTAATGGCAAGGTATTTAAGTTTTAGCGCATATGGTTTTATAATTTTGATTTTGTTTATTTACAGTCCTTTGTGGAGCTATGTTGTAAAAATTGTTAATTTCATCTACAACGTTATTTAATTTTGTTTTTGTTGAAAATGAAGCCGGATAAAAAGAAAATATATATATTCCTTCTTTTACTGTTTACAGGATGCGGCAGGCAGGCCGAAATCGGATTTATTGGACCACAGCATAAAGATATATTTTTTATTGAAGCAAATAAATTCCATAATGTAAATGATGCAAAAGTCTTTGCGGAAAATTTGCAGAGCAAAGTTGAGAAGAAAATCTACCTGCGTTCTGATTCCTCCAAAGCGGGCAAATTTTATTCTGTGTGCGTTGGCGATTTTGGCTCTTCTTATTCTGCCGGTGAATATGCATTCAATTTGTTTGGAAACGAAGATAAAAGCTATGAGTTGATTCAAAATGGTTTGTATGCATACGATGAATTTGCAAACATCCTTTATGTAGGCAACGCAGGCGGTTCACCTTCAATTTATAATTACAATATCAAAATGAAAAAAACAGAGCTGCTGTGGAAAGAAAACCATGGAAGGGTAATTGATTTCAGTTATAAAGTAAAAGCCCAGGCTAATTTCTTTGTTACGGTAAAATCAATCGGAAGAAAAACAATTTTCCCGTTTATCAATCAGATTAAACTATACAGGATTATTCAATCCACCGGCAAAATAGATATGATTAAAGAATTTGGTGATGCGGTTCAGCTTACGACAAACAGGGAAGATGATAATGTAATTAAAGTAACATTGGTATCATTAGATGAACGCGTATCAACTTTTGTTAATGAAAGAACAGCAGTTGTAAATTCTGCCGGCAGGTTAATGGTAGACCAGAATAAAACATATGATTTAGTCAAAGAGAATTTTCCCGTACTGTCCCGTCCATCGATAAAACTTTCCTCAGCTATTTCAAAGTATTCTGTGCTTGATTCGGTTTTTAATGATAAGCATAACTTCTACCTGCGTGTTCATTCAAAAAAACATTACCTGTTCTCAACCACACAGGCATTAAACCAGGTAGAATGGATTGATGATGATTACCTCGTATTATCAACATTAAATGTAAATCCACTAAACAAAACAATACGAACAAGAAAACCAAACACGAGCAACCTTGTAATAGTTGATCTTGATAAAAAGAAAATTATGGCGGACTGGACCGGCGGCGGCTATAAAAATTTTATAGTTAAAGGAAAATTTCTTTATTTTGACAACGACTTTGGCAGGTTTTCCAAAATATATGTTTATAACCTGCACGGGAAGAAAATGTATGATACGATTACTGTTAAAGGCGGATGCGGCTTACAGAATCTTCCTGTAATTCCGGATTTTGAATAATTTATTCTTCGCGTCTTTGCGATAAATGTTTTTTATTAAACGCTAAGGTAGAAGGATACTAAGATATGAGAATGGAACAATTAGTATTAGAAAATAAAATCAGTTAAACTTTGAAAACTTATCTTCGCACATTAACATATATAAAACCATACTGGAAGCATTTAACTACTTCTATCTTTTGTACAATACTGTTTGCGTTGTTAAACGGTGCATCTGTGTATCTTACAATTCCATTGCTTGATACTCTCTTCCAGGAAGGTAATGCTGTTAAAACTGAGAGCCCCGCATCACTTACCGATAAAACAAAAGAGGCCTTACCCGGCTGGGTTGATAATGTTGAAAAGGTTGTATCGGATAGCTTTAATAATTTTATTTTCAGCGGAACCAAGACAGATGCTTTGTTAAAAATTTGTGTTCTTGTTCTCTTTGCTTTCCTTGCAAAAAATTTGTTTGGATATTTGCAGGCTTATTTTCTTGCGGTGGTGGAACAGGGAATGATAAAGGATATCCGTAACCAGGCTTATGTTCATCTGCATAAACTTCCTATGAGTTTCTTTAAAAATGAAAAGACGGGCAACCTCATTTCAAGAATTATAAATGATGTTAACGTCATTCAGAACAGCGTATCTGCCGTGTTCCTTAATCTTATCCGCGAACCGTTGACAATACTTGTATTTCTTGGAATAGCATTATCGATAAGCTGGCATTTAACTTTATTCTCTCTTGTTGTGCTTCCATTCTCAATTGGAATTATAAGCTGGATTGGGTTGATACTTCGCAAGCATAGCGGGATGCTCCAGGAAAAAATGTCTGATATTACAAATGTCCTTCACGAAACAATTTCCGGTGTGAAGATCGTGAAAGCATTTGGAATGGAGGAATATGAGAATAAGAAATTCAAAAAAGAAACGCAGGGCTTCTTTAAACTCATTTTAAGAATTGTCCGCATTAGGAATTCAGCATCACCTATAACAGAATTTTTAAGTGTGATAGTGGGAATCTTTTTGATTTATTACGGCGGCAGACTTGTACTTGAGGACGGAACATTGAAAGCAAGCGAGTTCCTAACTTTTCTTTTTGCAATATTCCAGCTAATGCCGCCAATAAAAGAATTAAGCAGCGTAAATAACAGGATGCAGGAATCAAGCGCAGCTGCAGACAGGGTGTTTGAAATTCTTGATACAAAGCCCACCATAAAAAATGTTGAGAATCCAAAAACATTAAAGCACTTTGATAACAAGGTTGATTTTATAAATGTCTCATTCCATTATGATGACTCCGATGAACTTGTATTACAGAACTTAAACTTTACCGTGAACAAAGGTGAAATAGTTGCCATCGTTGGAAGCAGCGGCTCAGGTAAAACAACTTTAGTAGATTTGCTGCCGAGGTTCTTTGATCCGACCAGCGGACAAATTCTTATTGACGGGATTGACACAAAAGAAGTTTACATAGAAGATTTGAGAAAACTGATGGGCATTGTAACACAGGAAACTGTTTTGTTCAATGATTCAATTAGAAATAATATTGCTTACGGACTTGACGGCTTCTCGCTTGATAAAATAATTGAGGCTGCAAAAGCTGCAAATGCACATAATTTTATTATGGATTTCCCGAAAGGTTACGATACAATTGTTGGCGAAAGAGGAGCAAAAATTTCCGGCGGACAAAGACAAAGATTATCAATTGCAAGAGCTTTGCTTGTTAATCCGCCAATAATGATTTTTGATGAGGCAACATCTGCTCTAGACAGTGAATCTGAAATCCTAGTTCAGGAAGCGATTGACAGGTTAATGTATGACCGTACAACATTCGTAATTGCCCACAGGTTAAGCACAATAAGAAACGCAAGCCGCATTATAGTTCTTGATAAAGGGAAAATAGTTCAGCAGGGAAAACACGAAGAACTGCTTACTGATGAACAGGGGATCTATAAACGTTTATACGAACTTCAATTCAGGGATTAATGACAAAAGAAAGCAAACTAAAAAATATTATTCTTTTAGACAGGCTGATCTTTGGTTCGCTGGTTCTGTTCCTGCTCACTCTTACCAATTCAATATTTCTTAACCAGCTTGGTTATTATGCTGCTTTGATATTTGCCGTTATCCGTTATGCAGTAAGCAGGGAAAACAAATTTAAAAAGACAGGACTTGAATTATTTTTTATAGCGTTTATTGTCTCGGAAATTATTTCTACTGCATTATCATTAAACTTTCCTCTGGCGTTCAACAATTTTCTTAAGAGGATTTTACTCATTCCCATAGTTTATACAATTATTGCCGCTACCGATGATGAATCCAAATTGAAACTTGAGTTCAAAATTTTTATCGGCGCAGCAATTTTCAGTATGGGGATTTACTTGTTCAATGCGTACAAGCATTACATTTATAATTTGTACAGTCTTGAATCTTCCGGTCCGTCGGTCTTTCAGTACCCTATTACAACAAGCGAAATAATGAGCTTTGTCGTTATCTATCTTTTTGCTTTTCTTATAAACGAAAGGACTACACTGAAATACCGTATCCTTAACCTTGTCCTTTTGGGTATTGCTGCATTGGCGTTATTCTCCACTTACAAACGTACAGGATGGCTGGGTGCTGCAGTTGGAATTTTAATGGTTGTAGTTATCGGCAGGAAATGGAAAATACTTATTCCTTTAGCAGTAGGATTGACAGCGGTATTATTTTTAAGTAATAATAAAAGCATTCTGCAGATTTACGACTTCGACCAGAATACACTTAAGCTCAATCAGACAATTTCTACAAATGGACGCGCTTCAGATGTAATGCCGGATTCCAATAGTTTTTATCTGTCTGATTTTAATAACGGGCTTGTTAAGTATTCATCTGGTAATTCTTTAATTAAGCTGAGTTTGCCTGCACCTGTAATCTCTGCTGCAAAATGGAATGATACTACTCTGATTGCAAACCTTATTGATACCCGCTTTATTGTCTTAAATAAAAATGATGAGAAGCTTGCATTGGGGAATGAGTTTATTTCTCCCGGACAAACAAATTCATATCTTGTCACAAACGGTTTGTTATATGTCCTTGATAGTGATAGCGGCCTGACAGTATTTAAGACTCCTGATAAAAAAAATGCGGTACGCTTTCCGGAACTTGGCAGGTTTCATAAGATGAGCATCGATTCGCATTATGCGGCATTCTATTCTCTTGAGAATAAATTAAGAATTTATAAGCTTGAAAATAATTTACCGGCAAAACTTATTTATGAGACAACACCGAAATTTACTTTAACCGGAATTCATCTTGATAGAGCCTTGATCCTCTCCGATGAAAAATCAACCTCAGTTTATGAAATTGACAATAATCTGCTCAGATTCGCGGGAAGAAATAATCAACTAAGGAATTTATTCAAGTTTTCCAAAGATAAGGGTAAACTTGTAGCTGTTGATTTAACCGGCCAGGTCGTATCAATTGATACAACAGCAGACGATCAAATAAGGTTTACCTCACTTACAAAGCTGGATTACCTGCCGGGTTCCCTCAACCTTAAGAATTCAAAATTGTATTTTACGTATTCAAAGGTAAGCAGACTTAACAGCATTTTTGATATCTACAATCCATCCAACTTTAACAGGTTCGCATTCTGGCGGGCAGGATTAAAAATATTCCGGGATTACCCAATTTTTGGTGTGGGTGATATTGACCTTGCTTTCTTATACATTCAATATAAGAATGAGTACGACAAGGAAATCCAGGGGCATATGCATAACAATTTTGTTCACGTTCTCGTAACGCTTGGCGCATTTGGATTTATAATTATGTGCGCATTGCTTATGAAAATTTTTCTTATTCATTTGAAAATATATAAAGCTTTAAAGGACAAACAATTTGCTTCTTCTTTTGCTTTGGGTTCGGCAGCTTGCTTTGTTGCGTTTATTGTTTCCGGGTTAACTGAACTGAATCTCTTTGATCATGAAATTATAACGCTGATTTGGTTTATGCTTGGATTGAACCTTGCTTTCTATTTTAAAATGAAGCCGGCAGAAGAAAAAAGCTGAAGTAAGAAAATTTATTTCCCTTTTAATGATCCCCTGAACATCTGGTAAATTGTAGTAAAGAGAACCTGGATGTCTAACCAGAAAGTCCAATTCTCGATATACCATAAATCATATTCAAATCTTTTACGTATAAGCAATTTGTTTTCATCTTCATCATGGGAGTCGCCACGGAAACCATGGATTTGTGCCCACCCTGTAATGCCGGGTTTAACAAGCTGGCGCAACCTGAATTCATCAACATATTCTTTATACTTTCTTTCGAACGCAATTGCGTTTGGGCGCGGGCCAACAATCGACATATCTCCCATGAATACATTCAGGAACTGCGGGGTTTCATCAATATTATACTTGCGCAGGAAACGACCGAACTTTGTAATACGCGGATCCGATTTCTCAACTGTAGAAAACTTTTCATCATACCTTTCAAAGTCATGCATGGAACGTAGTTTAATGCACCTGAAAACTTTATTGTTAATACCAATTCTTTCCTGTATAAAAAACACGTGACCTTTTGAAGTAAACTTCTGGATTATTGCCACAAGCGGAATTAGCCACGAAAGGACAAACACAATAAAGATGAATGATAAAACAATATCGAAGGTGCGCTTTATAACCCGCCAGTGAAATTCTGCTAATGGTTCTTCACGGACGCTTATAAGAGGAATATTTCCGAAGAATCCTAATTTAAATCTCGACGACAGGAATTTGAAATAATCCGGAATAATATAAGAACGTACAGCGTACCTGTTACATATTTTTATAATTGAATCTAACCTGTCAATCTCGTAACCCGGAAGTGCGACCACAACATCATCAATGTTTCCTGCCGAGATAATTGTCTCAAGATTGTCTATGCTGCCGAGATAATTTTTTGATGAAGGTGCATCGTCAAGGAAACCAATAAAGTTATAATCCGAATCCTTTGAGGAATTAACCGACTGAAGGAAGTTCTGACCAATTTCTCCTGAACCGATGATAATAAGATTCTGAACATTTATTCCGCGCTTATGCGTAAGGCGCAGATGCTTATTTAAAAGTAAATTCCCAATCCCGATTAAAACGGCAACCTGCAGGCTGTAAAGAAAAACAAAGTTGCGAAGGAATAAAGGTTCTTTAATTGCGAACAGGAATATTATTGCTGTAACAATCTGAACAATTATGTTCTTAATCGCTTTAATATAAATATCAAAGAAGGATGCCGAACCGGGATTTTCATAAAGACCAAGTACGTTTGAAGAGAAGAACCACATTATGTTCAGTATAAACTGGAGAAGAAACATTAAACCGTTTGATAACAACAAGCTTAACGACTGCGCCAGTATTGCCGAAAAAAGAAATACAATGTTGATGATAATAAAATCTATCAGCTTTCTGATGAAACGTATTTTGCTCTTGTTGTTAATCATTCAATTAAAACTTATTTAAAAATTTTTCTGCTGTGCAAATTTAAAACTATTAAGACGTATAAAAAAGCTTGTCGTACAATTCTTCAGTTTTCCCAATCATCCCGGCTATTGAAAATTTATCTTTTAGAATATTACCTGAGTTATTTCCCATCTGTTTTAATTCTTCCGGATGATCGCTGAAATAATTAATCCTTTTCCAGAGAGATGATAAATCGTTTAATGAAAAAAGCTCACCGTTTATTTTGTGTTGAATCATCTCATTGATAGAACCTGTATCCGTAGAAAGAACAGGTTTGCAGTAAGACATTGCTTCCAGAATTGCATATGGTAAAAATTCTTTCAGAGACGGCAAAATTACAAGATCAGCCGTTCTGAAATATGTCTCCATTTCCTGAACAAAACCTAAAAAGAAAATTATGTTTTGGAGTTTCAGGTCGTTTACTTTTTGTTTAATCTTTTCTTCAAGTGGACCGTTGCCTGCAAAAAGAATTTTAATCTTTGGATTCAATTCTTCATTCAACTGACTGAACGAATCAAGAAAGTTTAAGTGCCCTTTTTCCGGATAAAACAACGCAGGTAAAAGAACAAGAAAATCATCCTTGTTAAAACCACTTTTCAGCCTTATAGCATTTTCATCATTACGGGAATCTTTTAGGTCAACTCCGTTATAGATAAGATGATTCCTGTCCTTCCTGATGTGCAAGGTTTCTTCAAATTGATTGCAGGCAAACTCAGATACTCCCACGAAGTGAATATTTCTTGTGGCAAGAAGTTTTTCTACCAGGAAATATATAAAACCAAGCCTGTCATTAAACTTGTGGAATGAACCACCGTGAGGGTTGTAAATTATTTTTTTATACCCGGCTAAGAAAGCAGCCAATCTTCCTAATGCTCCGGCTTTTGCAGCATGCAAATGAATTATGTCCGGCTTTATCTTTTTAATTATTTTATGTAATTCAAGAAAGCTTCTAAAATCAGCAGCAGGCTTAAGCTCTCTTTCCATAAATAATTCAACTAAGTTTATATTTGCAGCTTTTAGTTCGTCAAGATTTTTAATAAAAGTTGAATCAGCCCTTCTTGCTGAGTAAACAAAAGTTATATCGTACCTGGATTTGTCCAAACCCAGGAGCAGATCGACAATATGCTTTCTTCCGCCGCCGGAAGCAGTCTCGGTAACCATCAGTATTTTTAACCTGTTCATAACTAATAATTATTCCTGATGATATTACGCATCGAATTTAAAAGTTTTAATAAAAATACCGGCAGGTAAGTGGCGGATAATAGTACAAAAACTTTCAGGCTGAATTTTCTTTTCAATAATTCTTTGCAAATGTCCCTTGCTTCTTTTTTTCTATATGAATCCAGCAGGAAACCGGCCACCCAAATTTTATAAGAATCAACATCAATATCCTGTCTGTGTAAAATTTTAGTTTCAGGTTTGTATGATGGATAATCATCAAAACCTTTCTCTCTTCTTTGTCTTGCAAACAGCTTTATTATTTTGTCGGTACTTAGCTGTTCCTGTCGTCTTGAGAATGAATAACCGCCTGCATTCAGCCGCCATTGTCCAAGGACGTCATTCAATTTAATTATATAAGCTACTTCAGAAATGCGAAGCCACATATCATAGTCTTCTCCGTTCTTAAATTTTTCCCTGTATCCGCCAAGAGCATCAAAGACTGATTTCCTGAACATTACATCGCTTTGCTGATAGATATTTCTATACAATAAAGTTCTTTTAGGATTCTTTGTTTTAATATTTCTTGTTCCGATAATGTTGTCATCCTGGTCAATCATATCTGCGCCACCGCCGATTAATCCAACATCAGGATTATTCTCAAGTAATTCAACTTCCTTTTGTAATCGGTCAGGGTAAGAAATGTCGTCTGAATCCAATCTTGCAATATATTTACCCCGCGCATTAGAAATACCGAAATTTGCAGACGCAGTTGTTCCCGTATTTTCTTTATGGAAAACTTTTATCCTGGAATCTTTTTGTTTAATTGAATCCAGAATCTCAGCAGTCTTGTCTGTTGAACCGTCATCAACAATAATTAATTCAAAATTGGTGAAAGTCTGTTTGAGAATACTATCAATGCTTTTGCTTAAATATCTTTCATCATTATAAACACACATTACAACTGAGACAAGCGGCGTTGATGAATAGGCATTATCCCGGGTATTTGCTTGCGTTACCTGGTTCATTTTAAATCAAGCTTTGTCATTTCAAAAATACCGCAGCCATAGTTACAATTGAAATTGGTATTAATATTTCCTTCGGTAAGAATCTGGTTTGTGTGGATATCTCCTGCGTCATCAACATAGGCAAATGAATCAACCGAATACTTGCTACTAAACAGATCGAGAAGATAACCTACTGAAAATACTCTGTGTGCATCAAACTCAACACGCTGTTTACCAATCGGAGTTGAAAAATAAAATTTTCCATTCGCCTTAAGAAGCTTATAAATATTATCAAGTCCTTTCAGGTAACCGTAGTAATCAATCTTATCACCATACCTGCCGAGACCAAAATGTTCGATTGCATGAAGGCAGGAAACAGAATCGCAGTAATTAACTAAATTAAAGTTGCTGTCCGTAAAATCCATTTGCCGGAAAATAATATTCTGTGCGGTACTTTCAAGGTTCCGGATATCAAATACTTCAACTTTTCTGAAGCAGGCTAAATGAGCAACGAAGCCATCTATGCGCGAACCAATATCAACATGCCTCTCCGGATTGTTCTTGTAGATTTTTTGAGCAACATATAAATCCTGGTGAAAGTAATGCCCTGTAGCCACGCCGCTTTTATCATATCTATCTGATAACTGAGGATAAAGATTTCCGAACTTAAATTCTTTGTTGCTTCGCCCGTAAGCTTTCCTGAATAAGAAATAGTTTTTGATGTAAGGAGTTAGTCCTCTTAAAGAATTAAAAACGGTTAAAAGGTCAAGTCCTGTTGAGCGGAAGAAAATATATATTCTTTTCAGAATGTTCATAAAGTTTAAATGCCTTTAAATGCTGACTCACAAAGATTCTTAATATAGCTCTGGGCGGTATGCTCTTTTAAAGATCGTTCATATCCGGCATTGGCAATTGTCAAACGATGATCATCATTTTTCAGGAAATATTTTATCTGGTCTGCCAGGTTGTATGGATTATCGAAGACAGCTATTTCTTTATCAATTTCATATGCAATGTTTAATCCCGGTACAAAGTAACTTAACTGAAAAGCGCCGCAGCCGTTTATTTCATAATGCCTGCCCTTTACCTGCTCTCTGTTCTTTTTGGTTCGAATGATATTCTTAATTGAATGCGCAGCACGCAGAGAGTAGAACAGAAAATTCATATCGTAAGAACTTGCGTTTGACAGATTAAGATTTATGCGTGATTGATTAAATACATTAACCATCTCTTCAATTGAAAGCCAGCTTTTATTGCCTGCCCAGCCGCGGCCGAAGATATTTACTTTTATTCCTTCTTTTGCAAGCAAATTGAAAATCCATTTACGTAAAGCGCTGAATCCCCCGACGAACGAAACATCATATTTAAGAGGTAAATCTTTTTTTGTATAGATGGAAGAATTAAATCCGAAAGGAGAATAGATTACCTGCTTAAATCCTTCCGATTGATATTGTTTTAGCATGTAAAAATCGGGAGTTGAGAAGTAATCAAAATACTTTATCCAATGCCGGGCAAATTCCTGGCGCCACGGATCATCGATAAAATAACACACAGTATTTGTCATTCCCTTTAACTTTAAAACTGTGTTTTCATCAATTTCATTTTTGAATAAGCAGAAAACGGTAACGTCCGGCTTTTCAGACTTAATAAAATCATAGAGAAGTGAATTCATTTTTGCTTTGCCGTAATTCTTATATTCACTCAAGAAATCGAACAGTACAATGTTCTCTTTCCCAAATACATCTTCTGCCGGAATAAGGACGTTAAAATACTCGTAAGAGAATCCGCGTTCTTTTACACCATAATCATACTTCATTAAAACAAAAGCAATTTTCATCTTCAAGTAAGTTATTATGAGTTGTTAATCTCAGTCAGCGCTTCCTGCTTCTTCAACTCTTTCAACATGAACCAATTGATAATGCTGATATGTAACATGTAAATAAAACCTATCACAAGTGTTGAATAAGCTACGCCATTAATCCCCCAAAAGTTAATGAAATAAAAATTTAAAAGAGGAGATAAAATTCCCACTAACACCTTTGGAAAAAGATATTTCTTGGGCTTGTTCAATCCCATACCAAGGAAACAAAATGTTTGACCGATATAAAACATACCGGCCCCAAGAACAAGAAGCGGAAGCAGGTAATAATAAATTGTGAAATCAGGACTGCTTATTAAAAGAATAAGTTGTTCTCCGAAAAATAAAGTCAGGAGAACGGAAAAAATCAGGATAAAGATAGAAAGCGCTACCGAAAGAAAAACATTTTTAACTCCGGCATTTATTGAATCCTTATCTGTCATATTTGAAAACTTCTGAAAAATAATCGGTGAAGCAAAATCAGAAATAGTTGTGTTAGGTACAATTATAAAAGCGGAGATCAGCGACATCATAACGGCATAAATACCAACATCTTTAGTTGAAAGAAGCTCCGCCATTATCCATTTCTCACTGTTAAGCTGAAGCCAGCCCGTTAATCCCCAGATTAAAAACGGCAGCACGTAAGTAAACAGTGTAGAAAACATTTTCTTTCTTTCATCCAAAGGTGAATGTTTTAATGCAATATCTTTACCCGGCAGGAGTTTTCTTAAGTAGAAAAATTTTATTGTAATGAATGAAATCATTACACAGCTATAGACGGCTAATGTTCTGTACAGTGTTATTTCACTTGAAGCTAATAAACCGGCTAATAAAGAAACGATTAGAATTTTTTCAACTGCCTGAAGAATTGAATTCTCTTTTCTTTTTCTCAACAGGTTAAGGAAAGAATTAAAAAACTCCGTAAGCTTTAACAAAACAATAAAGCACCCGAATAGCATAAAAGCGTAAATTGCCCAGCCTGATTGATAACTCATATAAAAACTTAAAATTAAAGACAGGAACAGAACAACAAATGAAGAATAAAGCAATATGCTATAAACAAGTCGCACAAATGAGCTTGCACTGGATTCATTATCATAATGGTAATAGTAGCGTAAAAAGCCCTGCGTAACCGGGCCGTAGAATATCATTCCAAGCAAAGCGGCAATTGTCATCAGCAGGGAATACTCCCCGAAGACGTGTGTGCCCAGAGTTGAAATTATTTTTACAAGCGCAAAACCGAAAAGAAGATTTATTACCTGTCCGGCAAGTACCCACATCATTTCGGACAATTTGTTTTGCGGGAAAGCAGAAACGATGTAATTTAGAAACAGCTTTTGCTTTTTAATTTTTTCGGGCATTTAAGGAGAATTCTTTGTTAATCCAAAATAAACGACTACTACGAAGATAAAATTATAATTATTTATTTGAAAGAAATATTTAATTCCTTTAGCTATATTTATTCCGAAAAACTCAGAGGATAAAATTCCTGCATAATACAAGTAAAAATACAGCCGCATGATTTTATGGATAAACTAAAGCTTTCCTCTATAATTGTTGCCAAGAATGAAGAAAATAATATTGGCAGATGTATAGATAGCCAGATGGATTGCATTGATGAAATTATTGTTATGATTGATGCATCTTCTACTGACAAAACTGAAGAGATTGTTAAAAGCAAAAAGGTTACTTATTATTCTGTCAAATGGCAGGGTTATGCTAAAACCAAACAACTTGCGCTCGAGAAAACCTCAAACAACTGGGTGCTATGGATTGATGCCGACGAATCTTTAACTCCTGAAATAAAAGCCGAGTTAAATGCATTCAAATATACTTCACCAAAATATGCTGCTTATTCTGTGGCAAGGAGAGCTTTCTTTTTAAATAAGTGGATTAAACACAGTGGTTGGTACCCGGCAAGAGTTACGCGCCTGTTTGATAAAAGCAAAGCAAGATTTAATGATAATAACGTTCATGAAAATCTTGTTGTTGATGGTGAAACCGGGAAACTTGCAAATGATCTTAACCACTGGACTGACCCCACGATTGAACATTACCTGAAAAAGTTTAATGAATATACTTCACTTGCCGCAAAAGATTTATACGAAAAGGGAAAACCGGTTTCCGTAATTGATTTAATACTTCGCCCGTTTTTAATGTTCCTAAAGATGTACTTTATAAAGCTTGGATTTCTTGACGGTGTTCACGGCTTTATACTTGCAGTTTTTTCTTCGGCGTATGTTTTTACCAAATATACAAAGCTGTGGCACTTAAAAAAAAACAATTGAGATTGTCAGGGCGAATTCACATTTTAAGATGAAAACTGAAACAGAATAAATTATGCGAATAGGAATAATACCAAACACTTCTAAAGAGAATATCGTCCAGGTAGTCTCATCTTTTTCATCTCTGCTTAGGAAATATGGATTTGAGCATCAGCTCAGCGATTCATTTCTTGAGATTAAAGAAAAATTACCGCCGGAGATTTTAGAAATTAATTTTCTTCCTTTGGATGAGTTATTTAAACAAAGTGATCTTGTGGTTTCAATAGGCGGAGACGGTACAATGCTTACCACTGCTCACGTTGCAATAAATTATTCAACGCCAATTATGGGGTTAAACATCGGCAAACTCGGCTTTCTTGCTGAGTATGATTTGGAAGGTATTGAATCTCTTTTACAGGACTTAAGAAATAATGATTATTTAATCGAGGAAAGAATTGTGCTGGAAGCTGATTGCCTGCGGTGTGTTGATAAAAAAATGTTTTCAATTAACGACGTGGTAATTGATAAAGGCGGCTGGCCCAAGATGGTTGAGATTACAATAAGAGTTGATGAAAATTATGTTACAACTTTCTCTGCAGATGGTTTAATACTTGCCACGCCTACCGGCTCCACAGGTTATTCGTTGTCCACGGGCGGGCCTGTAATAGATCCTAAATCAGATGTAATTGCATTAAGCCCTATTTCTCCTCACACATTAAATATGCGTCCAATTGTACTTGCAAGCAGTCAGAAAATTTATATAAATGTAAAATCGCAGCATTCGGCAGTTTATATAAATTGCGATGGGCAGCGTGTTCACAGCACTCCGCCGCCGCTTGATATTGTTATTTACAAAAGCGATAAAAAAGTACGGCTCCTCAGAACGAAATCGATAAACTACTTTAAAATATTAAGAGAAAAATTATCCTGGGGATTGGATATACGCCGCAATCCGATTCTATAATCCGTAGTTAGAAGTGGTTATTTAAAATTGGAAATTGATCATTCAACATTAATAAAAAACTCTGAATATTGAATTAAGAATCTGAACTCACACCTTTGTCCCATACTACAAAGAGAGTGCGGGAAAGAAGGGGAGGTGAAAGGTTTTATAATTACCATAATTTTTTATGAAGGGAATTATAAGATGAAAACAATTCTTTTATTTGTATTGCTTACCTTAATTTCAGTTTTTCCGCAAGAGAAGTATAAAACCTTTACGGATGAAAAATCAGGTAAGATTATGCTTGTTGGTGAAATTACAAGGGAAGCATTCAGGGATACCAGTTTTGCCTGGTGGTATAATTCCGAATATGAAAATTATTCTCCTGACAAAGTAGTTCTTGACAGCATTGCCATTAAATCTGCAGATGTTAAAATTGTTATTGTACTTGGTACGTGGTGCAGTGATAGCAGAAGGGAAGTGCCGCGATTTTTTAAGATTACCGATTCCTTAAAAATTATGGCGGACAGAATAAAACTGATTTCCGTGGACAGAGACAAGAAAGATTTATCCGGCAAAGTTGACAGCCTGAATATTGAATTGGTGCCGACATTTATTTTTTGCAGAAATGAAAATGAAATGGGAAGGATAACTGAAGCGCCGATAGAAACACTTGAGAAAGATTTTAATGCTATAGTTTGGAAGGAGTGAGAAGAAAAATAATTCCATATGATCCACACTTAAAAAAGCTTGCAAGAGATTTAAGGAATAATAGTACAACTTCCGAAATTAAACTTTGGAAGATGCTTAAAGGTCACCAGCTTTGCGGTTATGATTTTCATCGCCAGAAACCAATTGGAAATTATATTGTTGATTTCTATTGCAGTGAATTAATGCTTGCAATAGAAATTGATGGCTTAAGCCATAGGGGAAGGGAAGAATATGATGCAAGAAGGCAAAGCGAATTAGAAAAGTCAGGAGTCTCATTCCTCAGATTTGATGATGACGAAGTCTTCTACAATATAGAAAAAGTATTGAATGAAATAGAAAACTGGATTAAAGAGAAAACAAAATTAAAGAACGACTTATTATGATATAGTAATTTGATATAAGTATTTATCATCATATAAATATTTTTTAACAACACACCCCTTTTAATTCCCCTCTCGAGAGGGGAAAAGAAGGGGGGTGTAAGCTACTATGTATTGTCCTGTAAAATAAATTTTCTATTCTAATCGTAGGGGCGAACAGCAGTTCGCCCTTACTAATGAAAGTCTACGACTCAAAGGAAATGATTTTGGCAAAATGATTATTGTAAATTTCACCAATTACGAGGAAACATAAATATGCCTAGTGTTTTATTCAGTAAAATATTTTGCTTCATAATCTTTTACTCGTTCTCTGCCGGTAATCAGATCAATCTCTTTCAGGACAAGGGATATATCAAAAACAATATCTGGATCTGGGAGGATTTATACTCTTCTCTTGCTGAAGGAAAGACACCAAAAGAGTTGGATAGCTTATTCTTTGGTTTGCGGCAAATTTATTTTGATAAGAATTCTTCTGAAGCACTTTTTACTAGTGCAATGGAAAGCTGGCAAATGAAAATTTCCGAAGAGACAGGAAATAATATGATATTAACCGGACATGCCGGTAAGGAAAAAGCAGAACTAAAACTTATTCGTCTTGATAATAAATACAAATTGCAGGTAAAGCATCTTTCAACCGGGATGACTTTTGTACCTTTGCCTGAAAAGTATAATCACAAAAACGGCTTGGCATATTTTGTAAATGACACTTACCTTTCCGGTAAATATACTTCTGTAGAAGATACAACAATGTTAATCCGGTTTAATACTGATGGAACAGTAACAGGTATTCCCGGTTATGATAAATATTCAATTCCTGTTATGTGTCCCGAATGCCCACGTAATGTAAACATCATACATTTTAGGAATACGGAAAAAAAAGAGAGTACAGTATTCATATGGGAAAGAGACGAGGGTAAGATAGTGCTCTATAAATTGATTCCAGAAACAAATGATGTTTGGGATAATCAAAGATATAAAAATTCTGTTGCAGGAGAAAAATTTTTAGAATTGATACGCTTTCCCAATTGAATTTTAAAATCATCAGGGATCAAGATAGGATCTTTACATCCACATTAACATTTTTCTCCGATTTCATAATTCAAAATTCAGCATTCACAATTCAAAATCATTATTCCGGTTTCACTGCAGCTTATTTTATTCCTCCTTTACCGCAGGCTGCTTTTATCAAATCTATTTGTCCGATATGAAATGTTTCATGCCAGGTTAAGAATGCAAGAACTGTTGCAACATCACTTTTCCCGCCGGGCATCGGAATTCCGAGATCCTTATTGAAATCTTCATCAGTAAATTCCTCAAAGGTCTTGGCAAGCATTTCTCCACGGGATGAAAAATCATTTAATGTCTCTTCCAGATTTACTTTAAGCCCCCTGTTCTTAATTGCCCCGCGCTCAAAGTTCTTTTCAATTTCTTTAATCTCAACATCTTTGTTAAATCTTTTAAGTAATGATCCCCTTGACTGAGTAATGTGACCAAGTATCCAACCGATAGTATTGGATTCGCCTGTACTTAACATCATATCTTCATCTTTAAGGTCTTTCAGAATGTTCATCAGGAAGAAAGTGTTTCCACGGTAAGCGTTAATAAATCTTGTTTTCATTTTAAACCTTGTGAATAATTTGTAATTGTGCGGAAGAAAATTAGGGAAAAATTATTTCGCAGAAAATTGTTACTACATAAAAAAACACACCCCTTCTTTTCCCCTCTTGAGAGGGGAATGAAAAGGGGTGTGTAAAAATTATGTGAGAACGTAAAAATATTTTTATATCTCGCTCAAAACCATTTCGGTAAACTCTTCGGGTTTATACTCCTTAAGTTTCTTTGGCTGTTTACCGTTGCGGCTTTTCTTTTCAAGATTGATTTTTCTGAGAGCTTCTTTCTTTCCTTCTATATCTTCATACATATAAACTTCGCCTTTGTAATTGCGCATTATAATCTTTTCGTCGTCATGATGAAGAACATATTCCGGCAACAAAGGAATTTTTCCGCCGCCGCCCGGCGCATCAATTACAAAATAAGGAATCGCCAATCCGCTCGTATGTCCGCGCAGGTTTTCCATTATCTCAATTCCTTTACGGATAGACGTTCTGAAATGGTTAGCGCCTTTTGTTTCATCTGCCATATAAAGGTAATATGGTTTAACGCGCATAAATAAAAGTTTCTGCATTAATTCTTTTATAACAGCAGGGTCATCGTTAACGCCTTTCATCAAAACAGTTTGATTGCCAACAGGTATTCCTGCATCAGCAAGCATCTCACATGCTTTTTTGCTTTCAGGTGTAACTTCCCAGGGATGATTAAAATGAGTATTAACATAAACAGGATGATACTTCTTAATCATATTGCAAAGTTTTGGAGTTATTCTCTGCGGTAAAACGCATGGCATTTTAGAACCGATACGAATGATTTCCAGATGAGGGATCTGACGAAGACGTTTCAGTATTTTTTCAAGCATTGTATCAGTAAGCATCAAGGGGTCGCCGCCAGAAAGTATAACGTCCCGGATTTCTTTATGTGTTTCTATATAATTAAAAGCGGATTCAAGGTTACGCATTGAAATTTTATCGGAGTTTCCGACTTTTCTTTTGCGTGTACAGAATCTGCAGTACATTCCGCATTGACTTGTTACAAGGAATAATACACGGTCCGGATATCGGTGTGTAATGTTAGGAACCGGGCTCATTGCATCTTCGTTCAACGGGTCTTCGCTAGCGTCCATATCTTCAAGCTCATCCTGATGAGGAACGCATTGCTTCCAGATAGGATCACCCGGAGTGCGAATGAGGCTTAGGTAGTAGGGATTGATTCTGGCCTGGAAAAATTTATCAAGTTGTTCGGCAATATTCCGATCAAGATTAAATTTCTCCACTAACTGATCGACCGAGTGAATGCTCTGCCTGAGCATTTGCTGCCATTGTTCCATCGATTTTCCCTTTATATTTAGTTAAAATATTTTCCAAAAATAATCATGCTGTCATTCAAGGAATAGAAGTTGTCTATTTGTGCAACTACTTTGTAATTGTTCCTTAAATAAAAATTTCTTGTATTATCGTAATCATCTTTAGATGATGTTTCGGCAAGCAGCCATCTTCCTTTATTCTCAGAAACAAATTCTTCCGAATGTTTAAGAAGCTGTTTGCCAATACCTTTGCCTTGTACTTTGGGATCAACAACAATCCAGTACAAATCAAAAACTCCATCTGTAAGCGGTCTCTTACCTGTACAATGGTAACCCTCAATTATTCCATTGTCCTCGTAAACATAAATGTTGTAATCTTCCTGTTCCGGTCTAAGTATCGCGATGTCTATTAATTCCATAGCAACATTGCACTCAACCTGCTTAAAATTGCTTGTACGGGAAAGCAGGTCAACTATTTGCTGTCTGTCGTCAGACTTTAACTTTCGTATCATTAACTTTCCTTTCAATTGCAAAATAAACTATTGTTTTAAGCAGTTCCGGGTAATTCATATTCGCTGCTCCTGATGCTCTTGCAAAGCCGGCATCTGTAGATAAATCCGGATTTGGATTTACCTCTATTACAAAAGGAGTATTATTTTTATTCAGGCGAATATCTACCCTTGCATAGTCCCTGCAGTTTAATGCTTTGTAGGCTTTCAAAGCAATGTTCTCTAATTTCGATTTTAAATTATCATTAATATCTGCGGGGCAAACAGGATTTGTGTGTTTAAAGTAAACACTTTGCGGAGACCACTTGCCTTCGTAAGTAACTATTTTTGGAAAATCTTTTGGTAAGCCGGTAAAATCAATTTCAGAAACGGGCAAAACCATTCCGCCTAATACGGCAACGTTAAACTCTCTTCCATTTATATATTCTTCAATCAGAACGTCCTGCTTATATGTTTTATATAGGAATTCCAATCGCTCATTTACTTCATCAATATTATTAACAACCGAGAGTTCCGATATTCCAATGCTTGCATCTTCTTTAAGCAATTTAAGAATAACAGGAAACTCAAGATGTAATTCGGTTAAGTATTCTTTATTCTTGAATTGAGCTATGTGGTAACCCGGTACTTTAATGTTGTTCGAAGCAAGAATCTGCTTTGTTCTTGATTTATCCAGGCAGGTAGCAAGGCAGATTGGTGCATTACCGGTGTAATTAACCTGAAGAAGTTCATACAAACCGGCAATGAAAGCTTCCAGGTATGAAATACCGTTTACTGATTCAACAAGATTAAAGATTACATCCGGGGAATATCTTTTAATCTTTGATATGAACGATTCGATGTTCTGACCGAGAGAGAGAACTTCAATGTTCTCGAAATAATTCTGGAGTGAAGTTATAATGAACCCGATCTGATTAGCGTGTTCGCTTTCGGAGGTATCAACATCATCTGTGGATGATGTTATTTTCTTACCGATATAATTATCGAAGAACTTAACCGGCTCATTATAACAAATTAATATTTTAGTCTGACTGTCTATCATAAAAGCTTGTACCTTTTTGCTGAAACGAACAGTACATAATTAATCATGTCATTGTAATTCAATCCAAAAGCTCTTGCGGCTTTAGGATAACAGGAATTATCCTTTGGATCAGGTAAAATTCCCGGTAAAGGATTAATCTCAATTATGTTTGGTTCTCCATCGGAATCTAAGCGCACGTCAATACGACTCCAGTCTTTGCAATTTAAAACCTTATATGTTTTAGTTACAACCGATTTAATTTTCTGTTCCAAATCATTTGAGATTTGTGCCGGACATTTAAATATGTCCAGCGGGTTTTCTTTTTTGTCAACAATCCACTTGGCTTCATAAGAATATATTGGTACAAGGTCTCCCGGAAGCGAATCAAAATTCATTTCGACAATCGGAAGTACATTTAAATCGCCGTCATTGCCAAGCAACGCAACTGTAAATTCTTGTCCTGGTAAATACTCTTCAACAAGCGAAGGCTGGTTATAAACTTTTGAGTTAGTCTCAACCGCTTCTTCAAGCTCTTTCATATTTTGAATGAAAGAATTGTTGAAGATACCTTTGCTTGAACCTTCACCGATTGGTTTTATGAAAACAGGAAACTGAAGAGTGAAATCCTTTAAATCTTTTTTTGAAGTAGCTCTTATAAATTTTGCGGTTCTTATTCCATGGTAAGTAAGAATTTCTTTTGTTCTTGCTTTATCAAGGCAGGTAGCAAGAGTTAGAGGATCTGAACCCGTGTAAGGAATCCTGAGCATATCAAGCATAGCAGGAATTTGTGCTTCACGACTTATGCCATACCGGCCCTCGGCAACATTAAAGACGATATCGGGCTTAAGTGTTCTTAATTTCTCGAAGGCGTTTTCATCAGCTTCAACCAAATTGACGTTATTATACAGCGAAAGTGCGTTTCTAACTGCGTCAATCGTTTCAAAAGTATCCCACTCAGCATAGGTGTCGTTGAATTTTGGTTGTGAAGTCTGAGATAAGTTTGATTTTGAGGAGACGATTTCATTGGAAGCAAGAATTTTGTCTATCGATTCTTCTTCCGGTCTTACATTATATGTAAGCGCAACATTCAACCGAATGCCGTCAAAGT
>QZKB01000055.1 GCA_003599415.1 Ignavibacteriales bacterium
TACATTAACAACCGGTGCCGCATTAAAAACACAAACCGGTTCGATTGGTTCTAAGGTTGCATATTGTACTTCAACTTCAGGATCAATTAACTTTGATGTTACCTTTGCACAGGCTGCTGAATATTATGTCTGGGGCAGATTCTATTTTGAAGGCGCAAAACCTGATGCAAACTGTTTTCAGTTTAGTGTAGACGGCGGTTACAAACGTAAATTCGGTAACAACCAGGATTATTATAACCAGTGGCATTGGGGCGGTTACGGAAATGTTGAAAGTGGTACACTTACAAGACTTTCAATCGGCAGGTTCGGGGCAGGACAACATAAAATTACAATATCCGGTTACGAAGTTGGCCAGACAGTTATGGTTGATATGGTTTTAATTACTGCTGATTCTTCGTACGTACCTAATGATAAAGAATTTAAACCCGCTGCAGCTCTGCCATTGGGCAATAATTACCTGCTTGTTGCTGAACAAGGTACATTAACAACCGGTGCAGCATTAAAAACACAAACCGGTTCGATTGGTTCTAAGGTTGCATATTGTACTTCAACTTCCGGTTCAATTAACTTTAATGTAAACTTTGCACAGGCTGCCGAGTATTACGTCTGGGGCAGATTCTATTTTGAAGGTACAAAACCAGATGCAAACAGTTTTCAGTTTAGTGTAGATGGCGGTTACAAACGTAAATTCGGTAACAACCAGGATTATTATAACCAGTGGCACTGGGGCGGTTACGGAAATGTTGAAAGCGGTACACTTACAAGACTTTCAATTGGAAGGTTTGGTGCCGGTCAACATAAGATTACAATTTCCGGTTACGAAGTTGGTCAGACAGTTATGGTTGATATGGTTTTAATTACTACTGATTCTGCTTATGTACCGACTGACGCTACAATCAGTTTGTTAAAGAATAGCGGTTCTGCAGAACTTTCTCTTCCGGACGATTTTGAATTAAAACAAAATTATCCGAATCCATTTAATCCTTCCACAAGAGTAAAATACTCTGTTCCAATGAACGCCCATGTAACAATTAAAGTATTTGATATGCTGGGCAAGGAAGTGGCTATGCTTGTTAATGAAAATAAGAATGCCGGGTACTATGAGCTGAATTTTGATGCAGGCTCATTAAATGGCGGACTTGCAAGCGGAATATATATTTACCAGATGCGGGCTGAGGGAATTGAATCATCAGGTAATGTTTTTACCGAAAGTAAAAAGATGGTTCTCGTTAAATAAAATACCTATATAGTTCTCTTCTCAAAAAAAAGCCTTAACAAAGTAACAATACCAAGTTAAGGCTTTTCTTATTCATATTGCTGTTCAGTATTTCATAAACTTAACTTTATTGTTTAATTGGAAAACAATATATTACCGTCAGCGCAATCAGAAAAAAGTAGTAACGAATTAAAATGAACAAAATAATTTTAACTGTAATATTTATTTTGCTCTTTACAAATACACTTTTTTTACAAATACACCATAGAGGAAAAAAGATGGGTGTTAAAATAACAAGTGCTGCTTTTGCAGACAGCGGAATGATTCCATCTAAATATACCTGCGATGGAATTAATGTTTCTCCTCCGCTTGCATGGCAAACCGAAGCTAATGGAATTAAATCTTTTGTGCTTATCTGTGATGATCCTGATGCGCCTGCGGGCGACTGGGTTCATTGGATACTTTATGACCTGCCGGCTGCAAGCCGGGAAATAAAAGAAGATTGTAATGCCAATAGAAATTTACCGGATGGCGCACTTATGGGAGTAAATGATTTCCATAAAATTTCTTATGGCGGTCCCTGTCCTCCTTCGGGTACGCATAAGTATCATTTTAAAATTTACGCGTTGGATAAAATATTACATCTTAATGCAGGCGCTACTAAAAGAACTATCCTTGAAGCGATGAAAGGTCATGTTGTTGACCATGGTTTATTAGTAGGCAAATACAAAAGAACTAAATAATCAGCTTAGAAATTCCTGCGGCCGCTCTACCCGGGATTATCAGAACTGAATTCCAATCCCTATAAATTACCCGACCCGGAAAACTCCGATGCAACTTTTGTTCTTAATGTATCCGAATTCTTTTGAGCCAAAGAATCTTTGCTGATGCTAACCGGAATACTGCCGGTCCTCACTTTTGAATTACTCCCGAAATCCATATTTCCAATTAAAAGAAACAAGCCGGTAATTAATAACAATAAAACCCAGAAATAAACTCTTGCAAAGCTACCCTTCATATTATCTCCGAAGGTTAATGATAATATATTAATAAGTAAAAATTTCTAAAGAAGGAAATAATGAAGTTAAGGAATGATATAAATCAATTTATAGTAAACTTATTTTAATTTTGAAGGAAGGCAGCGCCTGATTGTAAGATCACCTGATCTTGCAAATATTTCTATTGCTTCAGCAGCTTTATAAGGATTACCATCTCCGTATCTGGGAACAACCCAGCCGCCGGATTCAAGATAAAATAATTCTTTATTTATCTGAACAAGTATTCCAATATGACCTGACCGGCCAACCAGATCGCCGGCCTGTAACATTTTAAGTTGTTCGGAATTTATTGATGAGCCTTGCGGCACAGATAAAATTTCCCTGCCAAGAAGAACCAAATCCCTTGTATCTAGCCTGAAATTATTGGAGGTACCGCTAAGTCCGTCTTTGTCTGTAAAATTATTTGCTTCACAAAAAATTTTAAATCCACCGGATGAGAATGGTGTTTGTTCCGGTGTTATAAGATTATAATGAACTGCAAGTTCATAAGGAGTTGAAGCGAATCCCGAGCAATCCAAACCAAAACTTTTTTTATATCCTGAACCTTTAGGCTGAGGATCATCCAGATCAAAAATATCTCCTGCCCACCGGTAAAAATCTTTTCCAAAATACTGCTGGTAGATATCGAAGACAAAAAGAGCAAGTTCATTTACTGCATCAACCGGATGGAGCTTTTTTAAAGTATCAAGTTTTACAGAAATGAGCGGATCGATTATTTCTTTAAAGAATAGTTTATTTTTTGTTTTAAAGCCTGTAAAGTTTATTCCCTCTTTAACTGTTGTCGTCTCTTCCGATTCAACATTTTCATTGAATTTACTTTTTTGAATATCAGTCGGATCAGGAATTGTGATCAGCTTTTCTACCGATGTCATTTCATAAATATTTTCCTTTACCAGGTTCTTGTCAGAACAGGAAACAAGTATTAAGGAAAATAATATGATGGAGATATTCAGTTTCATTTTTATAAAAAGAGATTCCCGCCAGATACGGACGGGAATCTAATAAAATTTATTTTGTTGTTTTAGGCGACTGATCTTTAATAACAGTCAGTGCTGTTGAAATCATTCCTGCAATATCTGATAAATTTGAAGGTATGATTACCGAATTATTTGTCTTAGCAAGATTTCCAAAAGCATTTACATATTGTTCGGCAATTCGAAGATTAACGGCATTAATACCTCCTTCTTCGTTTATTGCAGTAGCAATTTCTCTGATTCCTTTTGCAGTAGCAAAAGCCACGCGTTCAATCTCGGCGGCACGACCTTCAGCTTCGTTAATTCGTTTCTGTTTTTCACCTTCGGATTTTGCTATCATTTCCTGCTTGTCGCCTTCTGCACGGTTTATTTTTGCCTGTTTATCACCTTCGGATTCTGCGATTAATGCACGCTTCTCTCTTTCTGCACGCATCTGTTTTTCCATTGCATCTTTAATGCTTTGCGGAGGAACTATATTTTTAACTTCATAACGTGTTACTTTTACTCCCCAGGGTTCGCTTGCTTTATCAACTGCCTCAACTATTGTTACATTTATAGTATCGCGCTCTTCAAAAGTTTTATCGAGTTCAAGTTTACCCATAACGCTTCGCATTGTAGTTTGTGCAAGCTGGGTTGCGGCAAACTGATAGTTATTAATTCCATAAGATGCTTTCATAGGATCAATAACCTGAAGGTAGAGAATACCATCAACTTCAACTGAAATGTTATCCTTTGTAATACACATTTGCGATGGTACATCCAGTGCCTGTTCTTTAAGCGTATGCTTGTAGGAAATTTTATCCACAAAAGGAATAAGGATATGAAAACCGGCTTCCAATGTTGCATTATATTTACCAAGCCGTTCAACAATAAAAGCAGAACGCTGGGGAACCGTTCTTATGGTTTTTAGAAAAACAATGAACGCAAAAAATATAATACCTATAAGAATGACCGTTAAAGCATCCATATGAACTCCTATGTTATCTAATAATTCGAAATCAAACAGTTAATTAATATTCTTTCAGACCTTTCTTACTTTTAATGTAAGATTATCCTTCCCGATTATTTCAATAGTAGCGCCTTGTTCTATTTGTTCATCGGCTTCAGCGTTCCAGTTGGTTCCATGAAATTCTACTTTTCCTTTTTTAGGGGGAATTATTGATTCTACTACAACGGCTTTCTCTCCGGCATAATCGTCAATGTTCTCGCCGTTGTTTGTTTCGGTTTTCTTTCTGCCGCTGAATAACTTGTTAACATACTTTCTTAGAGAGACAAGGAATATTACAGACGACAAAATAAACACAAGCAACTGAACATCAAGTGAAGGAGAGGCAACAAGACAAATTATTGCCGTAAGCCATGCTCCCATTCCGAAGAAAAGAAGCACCAAACCAGGAACAGCTAATTCTAAAAGGAAGAGAACTAAACCAATAACGAACCAAATAACAGCAGGATGACTCCAATCCATATTAGCTCCATTAAGTGTTTTTCAATCCGGCATTAAATTACAAAGAATAAAATTTCCATTCAAACAGAATCAGTACGAAATAATTGATTTATGTTTATTTAAAATAGTTGTAAATTGTGCTACAAAAATTCAATTTGAGGTTACTAATGATTAGCAAAGATTTATTGGATATTCTATGCTGCCCGGAGACAAAAGCCGACCTGGTTTTAGACGACAACTTCCTGGTTTCGGTAGATAAAAATACAAGACGAAGATACAGGATTGAAGATGATATCCCCGTTATGTTAATTGAGGAGTCTGAACAGCTTGATGTTGAAACCTGGAAAGAGATTATGACTAAACATGGAAAACCAGTTGAGTAAGTTTTTACTCTTAGGAGATCGTTTTGTTTGATCTGCGCCCCATCATTTAAATTTATAATTAATCCGGAAGAACTTTATGGTAATTAAAACTAATCCCGACGAAATACAAAGTTTTCTTGTTGATGCCGCAAATTATAAAGGTACGTGCGATGCCGTCTATTTCCCTGAAACGGAAAGTGAGATTGCAGAGATTGTAAAAGAAGCTAATCAAAAGGGATTACGGATTACTGTTGCCGGAAACGGAACAGGTTTAACGGGAGCAAGAGTGCCTGAAAGTGGAATCGTTATTTCTACGGAGAAGTTAAACAAAATTTTTGAGATCAATGCTGACGATGATTTTGCTATAGTTCAGCCCGGGGTAATACTTAAAGATTTCCAGGATGAAGTTGAAAGAAAAGGATATTTCTATCCTCCAGATCCTACAGAAAGAAATTGTTTTGTAGGTGCTACAATTGCAACAAACGCTTCCGGCGCAAAAACATTTAAGTATGGACCAACAAGAGATTATGTCGTCGGATTACGTTTAGTTCTTCCTGACGGTGAAGTTTTAAAGCTTGAACGCGGCCAGTATTTAGCAAAAGAAAATCTTCTTGAAATTAAAACTGAATCAGGGAAAGTGACTAACCTGGAAATTCCTGATTATAAAATGCCGGAAACAAAACATGCAGCCGGATATTACTGCCACGCTAATATGGATGCAATTGATTTGTTTATTGGCAGTGAAGGAACACTTGGAATAATTACAGAAGCAAAATTGAAACTGCTGGATATGCCGGATAATATTTTATCGGCAGTGATCTTTTTTGACAGTGAAGATGATGCACTGCTCTTCCTTACAGAAGCGAGACATATAAGCTATAAAACAAGAGAAGATAAAACCCCGGATGAAATTGATGCTCGCGGCTTAGAATATTTTGATCATAATTCCTTATTGTTTCTTGCTGACGAATATTCTCAGATACCAAAAGAGAAGAAAGCGGCTGTTTGGTTTGAGCAGGAATTTGAATCACAGTACGAAGAAACAATGTTTGAAAAATGGATTGAACTGCTTGTAATGCATAATGGTGATGAAGAAACGGCGTGGATGGCTACAGATAGTATTGATATGCAGAAGCTGAAAGATTTCCGTCATGCAATTTCCTGGAAAGTGAACGAGTACATTTCACGAATGCATATAACTAAGGTTGGAACTGACATTGCCGTTCCTGACGATAAGTTTATTGAATTCTACAAATGGATTAGACACGAAGTTGTTAAGACCGACCTTGATTTTGTTATCTATGGTCATTTTGGTGATTGTCATGTTCATCTGAATATGTTACCTAAAGATCAGAAGGAACATCACCTTGCAAAAACATTTTACAAACTGATTTGCGAAAAGGCTGTTTCTTTAGGCGGAACAGTTTCTGCGGAACATGGAATTGGTAAATTAAAAAGAGATTACTTATTAAGAATGTTTGGCGAAGAAAACATAAAACAAATGGCTAAGCTTAAATTATCTTTAGACCCGAACAAAGTATTAGGAATCGGGAATATTTTTGAAGAGAAATATTTGAACCAATAGAACACTGATAACGCAGATTGATCAGATTTACACGGATAAGAATATGTGCTGATCAGTTGAATCCGCGTCATCAGTATTCAGTTAGCTTTATTGTTTTACAAACTATGCAACTAAAAAACTATTTCGAAATTAAAATCTTTAATTTTTACAAAGATGTCTTTTTCGTTCGTTAGTTTATCTGTCTCACTCCGGAAATTAAATATCTCACTGCTTATAACTAAAGAATTATCTATGAAATTTAACTTTGTGCCTACCATTTGCAGACTATAAAACTTTACTTCCCAGCTCTTCTTTTCATCGTCGCATTCTTTACTATAATACACCAATTCCTTAAGGCGGTCATATCTAAATTCTTCCCGAGAACCTTTCTGTCCTTCAATTTTGTGACTATTACTAATACTTAATTGTAAGTCATTTGGATAAGGATACGGATCCTTTTCACTATAGGGCAACCAATTTTTATAGTGCAGGTCCATGGAAATCATTTGTTGTATACTATCATTATTTCTTTCTGCTCTTACACTCACAATAATTTCATCATCTTTCCTAAGTATAACGCTAACGATTGGAATTTCAATTTTCTCTCCATTAAAAGTTAAACTGATTTTCCCCTTGTTGTTTTCCTCTGCAGAAATGTTTATGATAAACAAAAGCATCATAAAAAATATTTTTTTCATCTACAGCTCCATTTAGTTTTCAAAATTTATAATTATGGATTCGTTTACAAACCTTTCGTAATCAGAATAACCGAATATCTCGTACTTCTCGCCGCTCCGTGTAAAGTTTGCGCTCCAGTTTTCTTTGGGCAGACTAATTCTTGTTCCAACATCTTTTTGAATCGTTATTCTTTTTTTAATCGGTGTCCATCTTTCAGTTTCATCCGGATTTATCTTTTTGTAATTTATAAACAGGTCGGCTTTTAGAACATCCTCCTTATAAGAAATTGGAACAAGAATAATGTTATACGTGGACTTGAATATTTCTTCTCTTGTTTTGTAGTTCTTATATGCTTCTTCTTTCTGAGTATTGTATAGATGAAACGGCGGCTCCAAAACACAACGATAAATATCTACAGGCAACTCTGTTTTGTTAAAATCATTTTGCAGGCTTTTAAAGCTTTCAATTCCCTTTTGTTTTACGCTGGTAACAATATCGCCAAAAGTAGTTCGGTTATTATATAGCTGTTTAAGTGAATCAATTGACAGAAACTCAACATCGAATTTCAGATTTGTTTTACGCGGCTTAGATTGAGACGCTGAATTGATTAGTTCATTCTCAAGGAGAGAATTCTTTTCAACATAAATTGAATTTTCATCCTTGTTTTTTTTCTTAACACAAACGGTAATCTTAAACGGATTAAAATCTTTATCAAGAAAATCAAACGATACCTGTTTGCCAAATGGAATTTTTATTAGCTTATAATGAATATCAATATTAAAATCTGAATTCAGATAATTGCCGTTATTCCACTTTATGTTGCTAAAAATTGCGTACTTAAAAAACAAGCTTACGGAATCTTTATTGTTGTTATTTCCCTGCGGTAAAATGTTAAACGAAATCGCCTTCTCCACATCAAGCGGACTTGTCATCGTTTCCAAATCCTGCAAAGGTAAATTATTATTTACCCATTGCTCTCTTAAAAATGATGAGCCGGTTAGACCACCGATAATTTCAGGATCAAGAAAGTTGAATCCACCTTTAACAATTTTTCCGTCAAGCAGTTTATCGTACGATGTAAAAAGAAAATAGCCTTCAAGTGCTTCACCATTATTCTGGTTTTTATTCAGACTAACTTTCTGCAAATCATCCGCTGTGCAAATTGTAAAATTCCACTCAAATTCATTTGAAGAGCTTTGAGCAAATCCTCTTGTTAGAAATAGAATTATACTTACAAGCAATAACTTCTTCATATCAGTTTCCAATTACCTGCGGAGTCATGAAATCATTCTTTGTAACCCTTTCGGTCTTTAATGATTTCAGATATTGTTCATAACCGGAAGCCGGTTCTTCGGTCCCACGTTTTGTATAAACAATGTCATTCTTATTCAGCTTATCAAAAACAATTTTATCTTTACCGTACCGAAGGTATAAATCTCTGATCATTGCAGTATCTGTTTTAACTTTTCCCTGGCTTAAGTACGGACTGCGGGGCTGGAGCAGATCCCTTGCTTCATATTTGTTTTTAATTTGTTTGCCTCGGTATTGAATGCTTACTGAATCAGAACTTACATCGCTTATTTGTACCCTTTCACCTATAATGTTGTCATCCCTATAATTGGTTTGAATATATTTACCAGGAGCTTTACGAATTGCATTGTAAGCCATCTCTTCATTTGGTTTGTTCTCTTTGGCTAACTTTTGTATTTCTGCTTTCGAAAATTCCTCCGACTTCTGTTTTGAATCCTCTTTATTTATTGCGCCTGTTTTATTTTCCCCGAAAGATTTTTCTTTATCTGTAGTAACCACGTGACTTTTATAATTCTTTTGAAGTGATGAATACTCTGCATTTAGTTTGCTTAATTTATTCAGCAGTTCTGTCTCTTCTGTTTTATTAAGCAGGAAAAGAAATCCAAGCAAAAGGCAAGCTGCCGCAGCAAAGTAAAATGCTTCCCTGTAATAATTCCTTTTATTCGTTTGGGTTTGTTTAAACAATGGAATAACAGCCCTTTCACTTTCAGGCAATTGCTCTGCAAAATATTTTTTTGATTTATCTTTTAGGTTCATCAACTCCACTAAAGTATCTCTGCATTCCAAGCATTCTGCAAGATGCTCAAACAATTTATCCTGCTCAGAATCCCGGAGCTCCCCATCAACAAACAAGCTTAATTCATAGTCATAGTGTTTCATTCTTTAGCTCTCTTTCAAATAATTTCTTAATTCCTGCCTCGCACGGAAGATTTTTATTTTCACATTTTCCAAAGATAGATTTGTCAGTTCTGCAATTTCCTTATACGTATAACCGGCATAATCAACAAGAAAGATTAATTCGTTCTGCTCCCGGTTTAGTTTCATCAATGCATCGCTAATGCTGATTTTCCAATCGACATTAAATTCATATTCTTCCTTTATTTCTTCTTCTGAATAATCCCGGCATTTATAATCCGAACTCTTCAACCTGTTGTAGCAGTAATTTCTTGCAATAATAAAAAGCCATGTTTTCTGTGAACATTGTTCTTTGAATGAATTCTCATGCTCAACATACTTTACGAATACTTCCTGCATTGCATCTTTAGCTTCTTCCCTGTTTTTAAGCAAGCTAAATGCATAGCGGTAGATATCCAAAGAGAATCTATCATAAAGCGTTGAGATGGATAGTTTTTCTATTTTATCTTCCAATGGATTTTTACTCATTCATACAAATAGACAATTAAGTACGCGGGAAGTTACAAACAAGGTTATATACTTAAAAGACATTTTTCAAGCTATAGACTAATGAAGTAATCATTTTTGATAAAAAGTAAATAAAGGAGGAATAAACTAGTAGAAATACAAGAATAGAATTACTATTATACAACCGCTTCCTTTTGCTTTTCAATAAAAATTTCGGGAGATAAATATGTTAACTGCAAAAAGAGTCATTATTGCTACTATCTGTGGAGTCGTGTTCGGATTTGTATGTTTAGGTTTAGCTTCTTCAAATCCAAATCCAGCAGAACAACTGCCGGCATCTACCAAATTGCTAATTGTTATCAGCAGAACAATGCTTGGTTTTACAATCGGCATTAGTGCATTAAGATTAAAATGGTGGCTTCATGGAATTGTTCTAGGAATTATTGCAAGCATCCCAATGGCTGTGCCGGTCTTTAACAATACACCTATCTTTATAGGCACATTCATAATGGGAATTATTTACGGAGTATTAATTGAATTGATAACTTCGATTCTATTTAAAGCCAGACAGCCGTTTGAAGCAAAGGTTTAATATTCCGGGAGTAAAATTTATGGCCAGGGGCGAAGTATATTTTAATCTTCGCCCTGTTAATAATAAAATTTAATTCACTCAACCAGGTATAGATAATTCGGAAGTTTTATTTTTAATCCTGTATTGTCACCGGAAAAGTCGGTTTGCTGATCACCGATTGATGCAATAATATTATAACCCATTTCAGTCAACACAAATCTTTCGACATTTTTATAGTCGGGAGTTTTTGTATCTATCATTATTTCTGATTTGACTATTAGCGTATCGAATTTTGTGTAACCCGCATTTATAAGATTCTTGTAAGTTGCAGCATAATGTTTATAATTTCTTCCGGTAAGAAAAATTACTTTAATACGCCGGTCAATTAGAAAATCATAAAAATCCTTTACGCTTGGAATTGCAGGCGCTGATGCTTTATCCATAAATTCATCCCACATTGCATCATCATTACCAAAATCCAAGCTTTTTGAAAACTCATAATTTGAGATTGCTGTTTCATCCACATCAAAAACAACGGCGGAATTTTTACCAATATCCATGCTCTTAAAATCAGCGATGGCATCCCGGATAATTTTCTTTACGTCTTCATCATACTGACCCGTTTCATAATATTTTTTTAGCTGCTTTTTTGTTTCCGCAATATTCACAAGCGAAGAGGAGCAACTAACAGTTACAAAAAGTAAAACTAAGGTAATACCATATTTGAGTAATATTTTAATTATGTTCATAAGGTTTTGTTTTATCTGGTGCAAAAATCTCTATTAGAAATGTATTCAATTTCCGGCGATCTACAAAAATGATTTGTATATGTATTGTTCGTAATTCCGATTTAAAATTATAGAAATAGAATAATCAGTAAGTAATGAAGAGAAGAGATGAAGAAAAAGAATTCACCAATTAGATTAAAAACAAAAGTAGTATTTTAACTCACCCCTCACTAATGAAACGACAAAAATCCCCTCTCTTGGCAAGAGAGGGGAAAACCTGCGATAGCAGGTTCGGGTGAGTTTGGTTTAAAATAAAGCAGTGTTTTCTTTTCCTATATTGGAATTAAAGTATTGTAACTTTTCAACAACTACACCGTCTACGTTGCTGTTATAAAAATTATGTATAAGTCAGAGAAAGAAAATATTCCCATTGCTGATGTATTCAAGCTTTATGCAGAAGATATTTTCAGATACTCTTACAGTATTCTCAGAAATGCTTACGAAGCTCGGGATGCTGTACAGGAAGTTTTTCTAAAGTATGCCGAAAGCAAAAACATTTTTAGAGAAGAATGCAGCATTAAAACCTGGCTGTTCACTATAACAAGAAATTATTGTTACGATATTACCAGAAAGAAAAAGCATTCGGCAGAAAAAATTCAAGAAGACTTTCTATTGCCAGTAAATAACCCGGATTATGAAAATCTGATTTCACTTAAAGAAGCAATGAAAGAATTAACTCCCGACCAAAATGAAATTATTTATCTACGTGATTACGAGGGTTACTCTTACAAAGAAATTGCAGAATTAACAGGCCAGTCACTTGAGAATGTTAAGATAAAACTCTTCAGAGCTAAACAAAGTTTAAGAAAAATACTTTTGGAAGGATAAGTAAATATGTGTGATAATGAATTTACAATATTCCAATATGTTGAGGGTGAGTTAGATAAGAATGATGAAGCTAAACTTATAAATCATCTTGCCGGTTGCGAAGACTGCCGGAAAATATTATCTGATTATGTTGATATGAAAAGCCAGGCAGGCGCTTTTTACAAAACAGTTAAGCAGGATTCTATTGTTGCCCCGGAAACGAAAGCAATAAAGACTAAATTTACATTCAGACGAATTGTTGCTTATTCCGCAGCAGCAGCAATAGTTATAATTGGATTTCTATTGATCGCTTTCCCCGTAAAGGAAAACGATGTTATTAATAAAAGCAGGACAGACTCCGTTACGGAAGTTAAAACCGGAAAAACTGAAAACAATATTCTGCTAACTGAAAATAAGCCTGTTAAAAAAATAATCCAATCAAATCTGAAAAGAAAAATTAAAAGAAAAAGTTATGATGAGTTCATTACTAATCAAAAATGGAGAACAGAGGCAGATACAATTATGTCCATAATTCTTTCTATGCAGAAAACCTTTGAACAAAAACCATTATAATCTTATTCAATTAAAATATGAGAAACTCTGGAATATTTACATCTTATATAAAACAAAGGAATAAATTTTATGAAACGATTTTGGTTACTTACATTTTTATTTACTTCGTCCATACTAGTAAATGCTCAAACGGGCAAGTTGGTTGGAGTAGTAGAAGACGGAGAATTTGGTAATCCAATTTCTTATGCTAACATTATTATCAAAGGAACTGAGCTTGGCGCTGCAACTAATTCAAGCGGTAAATATATTATGCTCAAAATCCCTGCTGGTAAATATGATGTGAGCTGCTCACTATACGGATATTATAAATTAACTGTGGAGAATGTAACAATTAACGAGAATGACACTACAGAAGTGAATTTTAATCTGTTATTGGATAAAAAGCTATTTGAGAAACTTCCGCTTCAGACACAGAATGATATGAGAGATATCAGGAAAGATGATCCTGGGAAATTTGCAAATTTATATTACCGGAAATCGTTTGAATATTCTTCCGGCAGATATATACCACCTGATGATGAAGCAGATAAAAGAAGCATCGAACTTTTCTCATTGGATATGAAAGCGGAGTTGCTTGGAATGCAATATAAGAAAGCTAATGATACTGAGAAGCAACAAATAAAATTGCAACTGGAGGCAACTTTAAAACAATTAATTTCTTCATTGGAAGTTGCAAGAAAAAATGATGTTAACGAAATAGAAAAACGTCTGAACGATCTCAAAAAATCCTTAGACAATATTACCAATAACAAAAATAAGGTTATAAAAGAGCGGATAGACGAGCTGCTCAAATAAAAAAGGCGGGAAAACCCGCCTTTATTTTCTATAAAATATATTTACTAAGATCCCTGTTAGTTACAATTCTTTCAAGTTTTTCTTTAACCATACTTCCGCTGATATTTACTTTTGTGCTCGGCAGTTTATCCGGTACATCAAAAAGAATATCATCAAGCAAAGTGGTAAGGATTGTATGAAGTCTTCTTGCACCAATGTTTTCAACCTGTTCATTAACAATGGTAGCAATACGCGCAATTTCAGTTATTGCATCATCATTAAATTCAATTGTAACACCTTCGGTTTCAAGCAAAGCAGTATATTGTTTCAGCAATGCGTTCTGCGGCAGTGTAAGAATCTTTATAAAATCATCTTCGGTTAAACTTTTCAACTCAACGCGTATTGGAAATCTTCCCTGCAGTTCAGGAATTAAATCCGAAGGTTTGGAAACATGAAACGCACCGGAAGCAACAAACAAAATATGATCTGTTTTAACAACGCCGTATTTTGTATTAACGCTTGAGCCTTCAACTATGGGTAGCAAATCTCTCTGCACACCTTCGCGGGAAACATCAGGTCCCTGTCCTTTACCGCCGCCTGCAATTTTATCAATCTCATCAATAAACACAATTCCGGAATCCTGCACTCTTTCAATCGCTTCTCTCTGCACTGCTTCCATATCAATCAGCTTCTGCGCTTCTTCCTGTGCAAGCACTGTTCTTGCTTCACGAATTGTGGTTTTTCTCTTCTTCTTTTTCTTGGGCATAATACTGCTCATAATTTCCTGGATGTTAATACCCATATCATCCATACCGAACGGGCCAAGCACCTGCATTCCAATAGCATTAGGAGCGGCAGTATCAAACTCAACTAATTTTTCGTCGAGTTCACCGTTCTCAAGTTTTTGTCTCATCCACTCACGTGTTTTTTTATTCTGGTATGCTTCATCACCATCATTGTTTTCTTCACTTGCGGCTACAGGTTTTTTTACGGGTGGAATAAGAATATCAAGAATTTTTTCATCTGCAATCTTCTCGGCTTTTTCCTGAACCTGACCTGTCTTTTCGCTTTTAACCATGTTAACCGCAATTTCAGTTAAATCTCTTATCATTGATTCAACATCTCTACCGACATAACCGACCTCGGTAAATTTTGAAGCCTCAACTTTTACAAAAGGAGCTCCTGCAAGCTTCGAAAGTCTTCTTGCAATTTCAGTTTTGCCAACGCCGGTTGGTCCAATAAGAATTATATTGTTAGGAAAAATTTCTTCTTTAAGTCCTTCGCCAACCTGCTGCCTGCGCCACCTGTTTCTAAGCGCAATAGCCACGGCACGTTTGGCGTCATCCTGACCAATTATATATCTGTCCAACTCTTTTACAATCTGCGTTGGAGTCAGATTACGCATTAAATCATTTTTCATTTTAAGCCTGTTTATTTTCTATAATTTCAACATTTATTTTATCGTTTGTGTAAATACAAATTTCCGAAGCCGTCTTTAAGGCTTCTTCAACAATTTCTTTTGCATTAAGCTTACTATATTTCTTAAGCATTTTAGCAGCAGATAATGCATACATACCGCCAGAACCAATTGCAACAATTTTATCATCAGGTTCAATTATATCTCCGGTTCCGGAAACAATTAGAGCCTGATCCTCTGAAATAATTGCAAGCATTGCTTCAAGCCGGCGGAGATATTTATCCGTTCGCCAGTCTTTTGCCAGCTCAACCGCAGCGCGGCTAACATTTCCGCGATACTGTTCAAGCTTCTCTTCAAATCTTTCAAGAAGAGTAAAGGCATCTGCAGCGGCGCCGGCAAACCCGCAAAGAACTTTGCCGTTATATAGTTTTCTAATCTTAGTTGAGTTATGTTTCATTACGGTGTTGCCAAGCGTAACCTGTCCATCGCCGCCGATTGCAGCTTGCCCGTCATGTATAACACCAACTATTGTTGTCGATTTAATATCTCGTTTCAATTTTTCTCCGTTCTAAAAATTTATTACATATAAAAATTTTAGGGTAAATCCTTTTTACTTTTTTGCCATAGTTCATACCATTCGCCGTAAGGTGTTGTTAAAGGAACGCCAAGAATTCTTCCGCCAAAACCCATATACCTGTAAGCTATCATTGCAAGGTTTGTAACTTTAAGAGCATTAAAAACTCCATCGTCAACCTTTAAACCGAATTCTTTGGCAAGTTTAACAGTCTGTGCATTTACCTTATCTTCAAGTTTATTAGCCATCAGTTTATTTTTAACATCATCCTTTACATCTTCAAAGGGTTTTGGTTCCTGGATAGTCTCTTCCTTTTTATCAATCAATTTAAATATTGAATAACCTTCGGGTACTTTAAGCGGCCCATATACTTCCCCGATCTCCATCGTGGAAGCTATCTTACCGATTTCTCCATACATTGTAACCGGAAAGAATCCGAATTCACCGTTCTTCTCTTTCGTCCAGACGCGTTTTGTATATTGTTTTGCAACAGCGCCAAGGTCTTGTCCTTCTTTAAGTAAGTCAAGCACTTTCTCAATAACCTCAAGGCTGTCTGTCAGAACCTCAACAATGTTCACCTGCATTGGAATTGTAATTTCCCTGTTCCTGCTTTTATAATAATTGAAGACTTCATCATCGGAAACTTTAGCGGAATCAATGTAGCTGCGTTTATAAAGCTGGGACATATAATAATTTTTCCACATATCAACATAATATTTTACCTCGGGAAGATTTTGCATTCCACGTTTATCTGCTTCGCGAACGACAAGTTCTCTCTCAATAAAATATCTTACCCTGCTGTTTAATTTTGAACGCACAGCATTTGAATCTGTGCTTGTTGTAAAGAAACTTTCAAATGCAAGGTCTTCAAGAAAATCTTTCAGGTCTACCGGGTCCTGTTCAAATTTAATAAATACTACTTTAAGTGAATCGGGACCGAATTCCTTTTGAATATCCCTGAAGTCTGTTTCAGATAAATATATTTTTTCATTATCGGCAATCTTATCTTTTTCTTTCTTCTCTTTAATTTTCCCGATTATTTTTTCTGATAAACTCCAGAACACTGTACCATCTGCATTAACTTTTTGCCCCACAAAAAATTTCCTGTAGAAATTCTGGTAAGCCCGGTCTTCTTCCCTTTGCTCAACAACTTTTTTAACTCTTGAAGAAACATCATCTGTCTGTTTCGAATTTTTTCCTAATGCATCAACCCTTTTTATAACCCTGAAAATAAACCAGTTCTCATCTTTTCTTGGAGATTTGATTGGATAAGTAAACTCACCGGGTTTTAATTTATAAAGTGAATCCTCAACTGTTTCATCAAGCTGACCATAAGAAACCTGGATAACGGAATCCCTGCCAACAATTAAGGAATCAAACGGATATCCTTTCTGTAAAAGAGCATGGATATTCTTAATATTCTCTTCATTTGACGAAACAATAAAATCAATTTCGAGATTAATATTGGCGCGCGCATGCCCCTGTATAATTTTGATATCGGGAATAACCATTTTATCTTTCACTTCAATCTTATAAAGAGCATCTCTTATATACATCTTTTCAAGTATCTTCATTGCAGATTTTACATAGGCGGTGGTATCATATCCAATTTCTTTTGCTTTTAACGCCCAAAGCTTTTCGGCAATAAGAGAATACAGAAACTCATATTTGCTTTTATCATCAAGAACTCCAAGATGCGGAGTCAGTTCATACCTTTCCTTAAATTCATTTGTAGTTATTGAAGTATTTCCTATCACTGCGATAGCTTTATCTTCAACCTGCTGAGCGGTTAATTTTAATGCCGGTATAAGAAGAACGAGAAACAGAAGTATTTTTTTCATTGCTAAAATAATTTTGTGATTTAATTAATTTCTACACGATTATATTTTTTAAACAGGATTCTGCCAAACGAAAAAAACCTTGGTACGGTTAACTGATAATTCTTATATGCATCACCATACTTAACAAGCAGTTTTTTTTCTTCGTAAACAGAACCGATATAAAAATATGCAACAATGCAGATAAAAGTAACTAAGTAGAATAAACTCATAGTCGGGCGCAAACCAAGAAAGAGAATAGAAAAAAGATAAATCGGGTGACGGCTGAACATAAAAGGTCCGTCGGTTTTCAACTCACTCTTTTCATCCAAATCTGTTACAGAATACTGTTTGTTTTTCCATCTGTATACCTGAGAAACACCAATAAATTCTTTCCAGTCCACAAACTTAGCCGCCCAAAGCAATCCGGCTAAACTTAAAATCTGCAGGATAAAGATAATAATATCGAAAGGAAAATTAAGGTCATAAATGATGATATCCGGTTTTGGAGAAAGAACGACAAACAGATAAAAACAAAGCAATGAGATAATATTATAGGCAATTCTGTAGAAAGCTATTTTATCTCCACACCAAAGTAAAACTTTTTCTTTTAATAATTTTGAAGCCAGCAAAGTGTGTGACAAACCAAAAAGAAAAAAAAGCAGAACAATGATAACAACATCAAAGAGAATTTTCATATTTCCTTACGAAGCCGGGCAACGGGAATTCTGAGTTGTTCCCTGTATTTTGCAACTGTTCTTCTTGCTATATGAATGCCTTTCTGATTAAGCAGCTCAGCAATTTTATCATCACTATAAGGAGCGTTTTTAGGTTCCGTGCTGCAGATATCCTTTATCAGTTCTTTAATATGCTTGTTGGATATTTCTGTTCCTTCATCGGTGGACAAACCTTCGCTGAAGAAATATTTCAATTCATGAATGCCGACCGGGCTCTGCACGTATTTGCCATTCACAACACGGCTTATAGTTGAAATGTCCATTCCTATTTCTTCTGCAATGTCTTTGTAAATCATCGGTTTCAATGCTTTTGGTCCGGTTTCAAAAAACCTGTACTGCTTTTCCAGAATTGCCCGCATTATTTTCATTAATGTTTCTCTTCTCTGCTGGATTGAAGCGATAAACCATTTTGCAGATTCAAATTTTTCTCTAAGGAATTTATGAGTTTCCTTTTCTCTTTTTGAAATATTTCTTCTGCGTTTGTTCGTGTTGAGCATTTCAAGATATGTCTGGCTTATTGTTACCGAAGGAACGTTTCTATCATTTAACGTGATAATAAAGTTATGGTCAATTTTCTCAATCAGAAAATCCGGAGTTACCTGGTTTGCCTGGTCAGATTCGATATTGCCTTCACCCGGTTTAGGATTAAGCTTATGAATTAATGCAAGGACTGCTTTAAGAGTTTCAAGGCTAAGGTTCATATCCCGCTGAATATTTTCAAACCGCTTGTTAACAAAATCGGAGAAATGCTTTTCAAGTAAATTCTCTGCAAGATAAGTATAATAAGGATCGAACGAACTGTGCCTGAGCTGAACGAGCAGACATTCCTTTAAATTTCTTGAAGCTATTCCAACCGGATCGAATGATTGAATTTCTTTAAGCACTTTTTCGGCATCGGCTTCACTTATTTCAAGATGCTCAAACATTACAAGTTCCTGCCGGATATCTTCAAGGCCGCGTTTAAGGTAACCATCCTCATTCAAATTACCAATAATCTCTTCACCTAAACGAATAAGCGGTTCACTAAGATCAAGAAAATAAAGTTGATTTAAGAGATGTTCATTCAGGGTTTCTCTTAATGGTGCAACGGGCTGTGATTTTTCCTCTTCAAAATTTCTTGTCTTATAATCGTTATCAAGTTCTTCAACATCATTTATATAATCTTCAACACTGAATTCGTCTTCTGGATTTTTTTCATCTTTAATTACTTCTTCGCTGTCGCTTTCATTCTCTATTTCAATTTCCTCATTTGCTTCCGGCTCGTTGCTGTCTTCTTTAATCTCAAGGTCATACTCCTGGTCAAGAGATTCCTCAAGTATAGGATTAAGTTCAAGTTCTGTCTTTATTCTTTGTTCCAGCGCCAAAGTATTTAGCTGCAGTAATTTTTGATACTGGATTTGCTGCGGCGATAATTTTTGTAATTGTGCTAATCGTTGGTTTAGTTGTAACATGGCTAACTCCTAAAAAATGCGCTTAACTTTTCATACCAGGTTTCTCCATAATGTCTCATTAATGAATCTTTACAAAATTCAGCAACCGTGGTGTTCATTTTTTTTCCATTTTCAATAGCAGGCGCGCATTCGTTAAATTTTTCATATCGCAGCACGTCTCCGCCAAAGCGTGAAATCCGAATCGGGAAAAGGTGACAAGAGATTGGTTTCCTGAAATCTATTTTATTATCGAAATAGCCTTTTTCAATACCGCATTTAGCAATGCCGTTTTCGCGGAATGAAAAAACGCAATCCCGGTTATTTAAACTACGAATCATCAACTCTTCATCTTTGTTTTCCCAGAATCCTTTCCGTTCAATCTCCTGTTTGTGTTCAACGGGAATATAATTTAAAATTTCAGTCAGGTTATTTTCAATTATTTTTATTTCTTCTTCGGTTATAGGTGCACCAAACTGACTTTCGAGTGTACAGCAAGCGCCTTTACATTTATTAAGATCACAGGAAAAAGGAGAATCGAGAATTTCTTCTCTAACCATAATTCCCTCTATTTCCAACGAGTTCTGCAAATACATGTTTACATTTCCAAAATGCTTTGATAACTAAAAACCGTGACAGAATTTATAAATTCACAGTTATAAATTACGGGATTAAAAAATAATAAATTTGTCCTCCACTACAAACCGGGCTGCATTCATATTTTACAGAAACAAACCGGAAAGCGCATATTTACCTGACAAACTCAACAATAAAATAATATTCTTTGTTTTAATCGTCAACTGTAATTACCGCACAAAAACACAATAAACAGGCATCTAAGCAACTATTAATTATTACACCTATACAAGTTTGAACAATAAAGATTAAAACCTGAATATATGGCTTTGATATGGCTGCAGTTCAATAAAAAGACCAACACGATTTACTTCATCCCGGGATCTTACATAAGAGCAATTATTAAGAAGATCGTAAAGCTCAAAGTTCTCAGGATAACTTCGTAAATCTATTTTCACCCGGCACTGGGCTTTTGAATCCGAATAATTAACTACAACCAAACGCCGTTCAATTTTATAGCTCCACAACCAGCAAATCATTTTCTCATTGGTATAGTTGTTTTCCCAAACTTTTAACGGCTCAATTAGTTTCCATTCCCCGCTTTTAAATATTTGTGCTGAGGTAATGTCTAACAATTTATTGTAAAAATCAGGAAGGCACTCATCGGTTTTCTCAACCGGTTCTCTTCCAAGCTGAACAGGAAGTTTAATTTTTTTCCCTTCAAACTGACCGTCATGGAAGAGATGCATTCCCGGTAATGTACTCATTATTATTGCTGCCGCTTTATTTTTATTCTTCCCCAAAATAAGCGCTGCTCTTTCCTCGTCATGGTTTTCAATAAAGCGCACCAGCTTTTCCTGGAATACAATTTCTGCTGACAGGTGACTTTTAACATCATAGATATTACCAAGTTTTAACCTGTCTGTAAGTCTTTTGTCATAAGTAAAATCAAAACCCAGCTGCTGAAGATCCCATTCAAGGTCCCAATATGTTTCGGCAATAAAAAGGAATTCTGGAAATTTCTGTTTAATGCGTTTAATTGCAACCTGCCAAAACTCGCGCTCCGGTTTTGAGAAACCGACTTTATTAAGAACACCGCGCCAGGTGTTATAAAAAACATTGCTAAGCGCAAGCATCGCCATATCACATCTAACCCCGTCGCAACAATCGGCAATGTGAAGCAGCGAATCTATCATATAAACAATTGCATCCGGGCTGATATAATTTATCTGTACGGTATCCTGCCATGCGGGAAAGAAAGGATCTCTTCCATGGGCAAAAATTTTACCGTTCTCTTCATGCTTGAAGAAAGTGTATTGATCACGTTCATAAATATCTTCATCTGCCTGAAGAAATATTTCCGGTTTTGAAACAAGCAGTGGTGAGGCTGCAGAAAAATGATTTGGTATAAAATCCAGGAAAAGTTTTAATCCCAACGAATTAAGTTTTTTTCTAAGTTCAGGAATTGTGTCGTGGTCTCCAAGTTCTGGATTTATGCTGTACTCTTCAATTGCATATGGAGAACCGATTACGTCTTCTTCTTTCCAGTCTTTTAGCGCTTTATCATAATTCCTCTTTAAGAAATCCTCGAAGCAATATTTTTTAACCGCTTCTTTATTAATTTTCCAAACGCCCATAAGCCAGATAATATCAATGTTCTTCTTAGCAAGCTGCTCCCAATATGCATCAGGAACATCAGTTAGTTTGGGTTTAGGATTCTCAGCCGTTGCAAATCTTTTAATCCATACCCTTGTGTTAATTTCATATAAATTTGGAAATTTATTTTCCATTTGATTTTCCGTTATTAATATTTTTTATTCTTCTTTCTGAACAAGTCTTCTTTCATGAATTAAGCGCTGCTTCGTTTCAAGCAGTTCCTGTGTTTCGCTTTCCGTTTTGCTGGATATAATCTGGTTGTGAAGATTTTCAAGTTCGGTTTCAATCAGATTCAATCTGAAGTTACGAACGGTATCCCTGGCAAATTTCTGCAGGATAATATTTTCTGCAGTTCCCGGGCGAACATCTTCCCATGTTTTACTTAAAACATATTTATCAAAGGAAATGTTGATGATATATTCTTTTACCTTCTCATCTGTAATTTTTTCAATCAGCACAGCAGGAAGAATATTTTCTCCGTGAAGGTTAGCCTCGTGAACAACTTCTGCTAATTCTCTTACTGTAGAATTGGAAAAATCTTCCGGTTTGATGTATGTGAAAATATAATTTACAATTTCCTTATCCCCTTCAAAAAGAAGCTTTATCAAATCCCGCTCAACAGGGCTTGCGCTTTTTTCTTTAACCACGGCAATTTTATCTAATGAGCGTTCCTGTTCAATTGCCACTTCTTTAACGGCAGGTTTAAGTTCACTTCTGTGCTTTGATACAGCAAGAACTTTCTCAAGTTCAGATTCCAAAAGCTTCTCACGCAAATTAAATTTCTTTGCCACAGACTTGATAAGTATGCTTCGTTTAAGTTCATCATTAACAAATGAAACCGACTGAACCAATTCTCTTATTGCATCGGTCTGTTGTGCGGGGTCTTCAAACTTACCTTGTTTTTCAAGCTGCGCTGTTTGATATTCAAGAAAGTTCTGGGCACGTTTTATATATTCATCAAATTCATCCTTACCGTACTTCTGCACAAACGAGTCCGGATCTTCCCCGGTGGGAAGTTCTGCAATCTTAACATAGAAATCCTGTCTTACCAAAAGCTCAATACTTCTTAGTGAAGCTTTAACTCCGGCAGTGTCGGCATCATAAAACACAACAATATTTTTAGTATAGCGCGAAAGCATCTGAACCTGCTCCTCGGTTAGCGCAGTACCCGAAGAAGCAACGACGTTTTTAATTCCATGCTGAAAGAGAGAAATCAAATCCATGTATCCTTCAACAAGAATTGCCTTGTCTAATCTTCTTATTTCATCTTTTGAATGAGACAAACCATAAAGTGATTTTCGCTTTGAGTAGATTGAAGATTCAGGCGAATTAAGATACTTGGCTACTGCCGCTTTATCCATTATTCTTCCGCCAAAGGCAATCACTCTTCCATTAGGAGAAAATATCGGGAAGATAATTCTGCTGCGGAATTTATCGTAATAATCACCGTTATCTTTCCTGTCAATTAAACCAAGGTATTTTGCTTTCTCAAGATCGATGTTGTTCTCTTTAAGGAATTTTACAGTATGATCCCAGTCCTGCAATGCATAACCAAGTCCGAATATTCTCTGCGTCTGAACTTTTATTTTTCTATCCTCAAAATAGCTTCGTGCAATTTCACCGGGTAAACTTTGTAAAAGGTTGTTTGAAAAATATCTTGCCGCAACAGTATTTATGTCGTATAAAATTTCCTGTTCGGTTTGTTCCTCGGTCGGGGGCGCTTCGTGGTATTCTATTGTTATACCAACTCGTTCAGCTATTGCTTTTACAGCTTCAACGAAGGAAACATTTTGGTAATCCATAAGAAACTTAAAAACATTACCCCCGGCATGGCAGCCGAAACAATGATAGATTTGTTTTTCACTGCTTACAGTAAAAGAAGGCGTCTTTTCCTGGTGAAAAGGACATAAGCCGATATAGTTTTTGCCCCGCTTGCGCAGTTGAACAGTTTCGGCGATAATATCAACAATATTTACCGCTGAACGGACTTCTTCTATTTTTCTTTCAGGAATTACCATTACAAACTTGATGTTTTTGTTTACCTAAATATAGAAAAATTTAGTTATGGAAAGAGTAGAAAAGAAAATGTGAAATGGCAGATGTGAAATGGAATATGGAAAATGGGAAATGTCCCGAAATGGGGGATCAGCCGAAGGCTGAGGATACGGAATATGGAAAATGTGAAATGGAAAATGGAAAAAGTTCGCAAGTGGCGGATCAGCCGCAGACTGAGATAAAGGCTGAGTCAAGTAAAACGGAGATGGGAGAAATAGAGACTCGTTATTTTGTAGTCATTCGCTTCGCGTCTTTTTTTGTCATTCAATTGTCAGCGTGGCGAAGGAGGAAGCGGAGAATGGGAGAGGGAGCGAAATGGTAGCAGTTTAGTAAACCTGCCGATGTCAGGTGTATTGAAATTAGGTTTTTAAGAAGAACGGCTTTAGCCGGACATATCGAAACAACCGTACAAAGATAAATTTACAACCAATGGATTTATTAATGCTGCTGAATTACATTTTATTAAATGCTAAATTTGATTCAGTTAAAATGAAAGCTTTATGATACAACCCAATACAAATTATTGCGAAAGCCTTACATCCTATAAAAGATGGAAAACAAGAGAAGTTAAAGTAGGAAATGTTCCTCTTGGAGGAGACAACCCTATACGCATTCAATCCATGACTACAACAGATACGATGAATACAATTGCCACGGTTGAACAGACGATAAGAATGGTTAATGCCGGATGTGAATATGTTAGAATAACTGCCCCAAGTATAAACGAGGCAAACAATCTTGCGGAGATAAAAAAGGAATTGAAGAAGCGCGGGTGCAATGTTCCGCTAATTGCAGATATTCATTTTACTCCTAACGCAGCAGAAGCAGCAGCACGCATTGTTGAAAAGGTTAGAGTTAATCCCGGTAATTATGCGGATAAGAAAAAATTCCAGCAGATTGAATATACCGATGCAGAATATGAAGCCGAGCTTGAAAGAATAAGGATTAAGTTTACTCCGCTTGTTAATATTTGCAAAGAGTACGGCACAGCGATGCGAATAGGAACAAACCATGGATCGCTATCGGACAGGATAATGAGCCGCTACGGCGATACGCCCCTTGGAATGGTTGAATCCGCTTTCGAGTTCCTGCGCATTTGTGAAGACTTAAATTATTATGATATAGTTTTAAGTATGAAAGCAAGCAATCCACAGGTAATGGTGCAGGCTTACCGTATGCTTGTAAGCAGAATGAAAGAGGCCGGAATGAATTACCCGCTTCATCTTGGAGTAACAGAGGCCGGAGACGGTGAGGACGGAAGAATAAAATCTGCACTTGGAATTGGTGCGCTGCTTGAGGATGGACTTGGCGACACAATAAGAGTTTCACTAACTGAAGAACCTGAATTTGAAGCGCCCGTTGCAATATCTCTTGCATCAAGATATGAAAAGAGAAATGAACATCTACCCATTCCTGCTGCAAAGGAAATTTGTTTTAATCCGTATTCATATAAAAGAAGAGAAACAATTGCGGTTATAAATATTGGCTCCGGAAATGTGCCTGTTGTTGCAGCAGATTTCAGTTCGCTTCAGCTAAATGATTATAAAGCATTACAGACAATCGGTTATTACTATTCCGCAGAAACAGATAAATGGAATATGACCGACTACGCAGCGGATTTTATATATGCGGGAGATAATTTTATTCCTTATGAACTGCCGGGCAGTTTGAAAGTAATTTATAATTACTCAACCTGGAAAAATTTTGACAACAAGACAAAAGGATTCCCTCTTTATAATTTAAGTGAATATAAATCTGCAGAAACAAAATCACAGTTCCTGAATTTTGTTTCTGTTGATATTAGTAATCTTGATGAAGTTGATGTACTAAAGAATGCAGCGAAAGTTGTACTGGTACTGCATACAAATAACTTGCATGGTATGGCCGAGCAAAGAAGATTTTTATCTGAACTTGTCAAAAAAGAAATAACTCTGCCCGTCATTCTAAAAAGAAGTTACGATAATATTGATTCTGAGAAACTTATGCTTTATGGTTCAACAGATCTTGGTTCACTTCTGATCGACGGTTTTGGCGATGGTGTTTGGATTGAAGCAAATAATTCCGGTACAGTTAATCCGGAAACAGTTAACAGAATCCTGTTTGGTATTCTTCAGGCTGCAAGATTAAGGATTTCCAAAACAGAATATATTGCCTGTCCTTCCTGCGGCCGCACTTTATTTGATCTTCAGGAAGTTACGGCAAAAATAAGGAGCAGAACTTCTCATCTAAAAGGAGTTAAGATTGCAATTATGGGCTGCATTGTAAACGGTCCGGGAGAAATGGCAGATGCGGATTACGGATACGTTGGCTCTGGTCTTGGAAAGATAACTTTATATAAAGGGAAAGAAGTTGTAAAGAGAAGTATTGATTCGGAATTGGCGGTAGATGCGCTTATTAACTTGATAAAGGAGAACGGCGACTGGGTTGAACCGATAAAAAATTAGCATTATAAGCTGAAATCAAGGTTCCTGCAAAAAGAATTTGAATAATTCCCGGCAATCCAATATATTTTGTACAGAAATATATGAGATTTTTAAAGTTAATATATAAATACCTGCTTTCTTACAACGCAGCAAAAATTTAGATTTTTTATATGAAAATGCACTCCAACAAAGGGGTGCATTTTTTTTTGTTATGACAGGAAAAGAATTAATTAAATATCTGGAAGAGTGGATACCTAAAGCAGTTGCGTGGCAAAAAGATAACGTTGGCTTACAAGTAGGTAATCCCGCAAGAAAGGTGAGTGGCGTCTTACTCTGCTTAGAACTTACAGAGAAGACGCTAAAACAGGCTCTTAGACAAAGATGCAATTTTATCTTCTCTCATCACCCGCTTCTCTTTCAACCGCTTAAAAGCATAAACACCTTTAACGATAAAAATTCCCGGCTAATTGAACTTCTTATTAAAAATGACCTTACTCTCTACTCGGCACATACAAACCTTGATTATGCAAAAGACGGAGTAAGCTTTGAATTAGCTAAAACAATCGGCCTTTCAAATATTAAATTCCTTAAGAAGTTAGACAGCAACCAATTCAAGTTGGTTGTTTTCGTTCCGGAAACTCATATTGATAAAGTATCCGAAGCAATATTTAATGCCGGCGGCGGAGTAATTGGCGAATATAAAAAGTGCAGCTTTAGTGCAAGCGGAAGCGGAACATTTGAAGGTTCGGAGAATTCAAATCCTTTTACAGGTAATGCCGGCAAATTTGAAAAAGTAAACGAAATTCGGATAGAAGTTCTTGTGGATTCCTGGAAATTAAAAAGTGTAATAGCCGCGATGCTAAAAAATCATCCTTACGAAGAACCGGCTTACGATGTTTATCCCCTGGCAAATGAAAATGTAAATTACGGAATAGGTGCTATAGGAGAATTTGAAAAGCCACTTTCACAAAAAGAATTCCTTGAGCTGCTTGAAAAGAAATTAGGATTACAGAACTTCAGGTATTGTTCCGGCAGCAATAATAAAATTAAAACTGTGGCAGTATGCGGCGGAAGTGGAGCCGAGTACATTAACACGGCAATATCTGCCAATGCAGATGCCTATATTACAGCAGATGTTAAATATCACTCGTTCCAGGATGCTGAGGGAAAAATTCTTTTAATTGATGCCGGCCACTTTGAAACAGAAATTCATTCTTTGAAAAAAGTAAAAAAATATATAGATGATTACCTTAAAACCATAAACTTGGAAATTCCCGTGTATGCGGCTAAGGATTCATCTAACCCAATAAAGTTTTATAAAATATAACCAGGAGAAAACCGTGTATAACAGATTAAAAACATTATATGAATTGCAAATTATTGATAACCAGCTTGATGTTCTTGAAGAACTGCGGGGCGATCTTCCAAATGCAGTAAATGAACTTCAAAGTAGAATTAATGGGTTAAGAACACAGATTGAACAAAAAGAATCCGAACAGAAAAACTCCCGTTCCAAAATAATAGAGAATGAAGACGAAGTAGAAAGACTTAAAAACAGCCAGAAAAAATTTAAAACCCAGTTATACCAGGTTAGAAATAATAAAGAGTACGATGCGCTTACAAAAGAAATTGATCATACCGAAGAACAGATAACTAAACTTGAAGCAGAGAACCAGGCGCTTGATGATCTTGAACAGAAACTTAAAATCGACCTTCAGGAAATCCTTCCCCAGATTGAATTATTAAAATCGGAACTGAAAGTAAAGGAAACCGAACTAAAGGAAATTGTTAAAGCTAACGAAAAGGAAGAAGCTAAATTAAAAACCAAGCGTGCAGAAGTTGAAGTAAACGTTAAGAAACCTGATTACGCTTCGTACATGAGAATAAGGAAAGCTAAAGGCGGACAGGCTGTTTCAACAATTAGAAGATCTGCCTGCTCAGGTTGCCATAATATTGTTCCTCCTCAAAGACAATTTGAAATAAGACAGAACAGAAGAATTTTTAACTGCGAATACTGCGGCAGAATTTTAGTTAGTGCAGAAATTGCCGGCGAAGTAGAATAGAGCACTAAAAGTTCTGTACTGCATCTGGTTCAGAATTTGAATTTCTTGTTGTTGACCAAACTTACAGCCATTTTAATAATTGTCTGAATGCGAATTAAACTATCCGATGGCATCGTTTGTTAGAATATTTTGAGATGTTCAACAGAAGCTTTGCAGATAGGATTGAATGAAGAAATACGAGTTAAAGAACTTAGATTGTGCAAATTGCGCCGTTAAAATTGAAGAGAATTTAAGAAACCTTAATACTACCAGATTTGTTTCTGTTAACTTTGCGGACTCATCCCTGATTATTGATACCGAAGACATTGCAATGGCAAAATCAAAGATCAAAGAGATTGAACCAGGCATTGAACTTATTGAATCATTACCTGAAAACACATCTGCCGGAATACCGGTTTTCTTCAATAAAGATTTTTATTTCCTTCTCTCTATAGTTCTTGTTTACCTTTCCGGTTTAATCTTTCAAAACGAGATAACATCTTTGGGAAACGGTATTCCTAAAATCATCATTTTTATTTCTGTCTATATTCTTGCGGGCTGGAGAGTTTTATTTAACGCAGGCAGGAAAATAATCAGGGGAAGTTTATTCGATGAAAATTTTCTTATGTCAGTTGCTACGCTTGGAGCAATTATAATTGGTGATTTGGCCGAGGCTGCCGGAGTAATGATTTTTTATAAGGTTGGCGAATACCTGCAGCAACTTTCTCTTCAGAAATCACGGAGATCAATAAAGTCATTATTAGAAATAAAACCTTCTTATGCTAATCTTAAGCTGAACGGAGAAGTTCAAAAAGTAAATCCGGAAGCAGTTAAAATTAACCAAACAATTCTTGTTAAGCCCGGAGAAAAAATTCCTTTGGATGGAGAAATTATTGATGGCAGTTCTCAATTAGATACTTCACCTTTAACCGGGGAATCATTACCTAAAGATGTAAATAAAGGCGATATTGTGCTGTCAGGTACTATAAATAAATCCGGCTTGCTCCTTGTAAAAGTAACAAAACTTTTCAGGGATTCTTCTGTTGCAAAGATGCTTGAACTTATTGAGAATGCAACAAACAAAAAGGCCGAAACCGAAAAATTCATAACAAGCTTTTCCAGGTATTATACTCCGGTTGTAACAGGAATAGCTTTAGCTGTTGCATTTTTTCCTCCACTGCTGTTTGGTTATAATTTAAGTGAATGGGTTTATCGTGCTCTTGTTCTGCTTGTAATTTCATGTCCCTGTGCATTGGTTATTAGTATACCGCTCGGATATTTCGGTGGAATTGGCGCATCATCAAGGAAAGGGATTCTTATCAAAGGATCTAATTTTTTAGATGCACTCACAGAAGTTAAAACAGTTGTATTCGATAAAACAGGTACACTTACAAAGGGATCCTTTAAGGTTACTGATATAATTACAAAAAACGGGTTTGATAAAGATGAACTACTAAGATTAGCAGCTATTGCAGAATCTCAGTCAAATCATCCTCTTGCTAAATCAATTAAAGATGCCTACGGAAAAGAACAATCGAATCTTAAACCAGAACAATATACAGAACTGCCTGGGTTTGGTATTCTTACCTGGATTGATGGGAAAAAACTTTTAGCGGGAAATGATTTGCTTCTTCATAAGGAAAATATTGAACATTACGATTGCAATCTGAATAAATCTGTTGTTCATATTGCTGTTGATAATAAATATGCCGGGTACATTGCAATATCAGACGAAGTAAAGGATGACGCTATAGCTGCCGTAACAAATTTAAGAAAAGACGGTGTTGATAAAATTTATATGCTTACCGGTGATAATCAATTTATTGCTAAAAGCATTTCAGAAGAATTAAAACTTGATGGTTATTTCGCTGAACTTCTGCCCGAACAAAAAGTAACCATACTGGAAACACTTACAAGCAAACATACGGACAAACACAAAACAGCATTTGTGGGCGACGGGATTAATGATGCTCCTGTTATTGCACGCGCAGATGTTGGAATTGCAATGGGAGCTTTCGGCTCAGACCTTGCGATTGAAACTGCGGATGTCGTTCTTATGACAGATAAACCATCAAAGGTTGCTGAGGCAATTAAGATTGCAAAACGAACAAGAACAATTGTTTTGCAGAATATTTTCTTTGCTCTATTTGTAAAAGCAGTTTTTATTGTGATGGGATCATTTGGAGAAGCAACTATGTGGGAGGCAGTATTTGCCGATATGGGCGTGGCTCTTTTAGCTATTCTTAATTCGTTGAGAGTCCTTAAAGTAGAGTAAGAATAAGAGTAAGATAAAGATTAAGAGCAAGAAAGTATAGAACGTCTTACTCCAGCCTGCGGCTGGTAAACTTGCTCTTAATCTTACTCTTTCTTCCAATCTTACTCTTAGAATTATTTCTCTCCGTTCATCAGCTTATGCATAACGCTGTGTTTCCTTCCGTAGAAGACATATATGACTGCACCAATAGCTAACCAGCCAAATAATCTTAACCAGTTCTCACCCGGTAAAGAAAACATCAGGACGAGACAAGTTATTATTCCAAGTATCGGCACTAAAGGTACAAACGGAGCGCGGAAAGGTCTTTCTGCATTAGGATGAGTCCTGCGCATTATTAAAACAGCAGAACATACAATAACAAAAGCGAATAACGTTCCAATATTTACAAGCTCTGCTAATATTCTTAACGGAAGAAATCCTGCAAGAACAGCAACAAAAATTCCTGTTAGAATTGTAGACTTCCATGGCGTTCTGAATTTTTCATGTACTGCACCAAAAACACTCGGGGGAACCAGTCCGTCTCTTGCCATTGCAAGAAATATTCTTGGCTGACTTAACATCATCACCAGCAGAACAGATGTAATTCCGGCGAGCGCACCAAATGAAATTAAGAATTGCGCCCAGGGCAAGCCAACCTGTGCAAATGCATTTGATACGGGAGCATCAATATTAATTTTATCGGAAGGAACCATACCGGTTAAAACTGCAGATACGGCAATATATAAAACCGTACAAATTAACAATGATGCAATTATTCCAATCGGTACATCTCTTTTAGGATTCTTAGCTTCTTCTGCGTGAGTTGAAATAGAATCGAAACCGATGTAAGCAAAAAATATGGTAGCGGCTGCGGCAAGCATTCCAACCGGCGCACCGCCCAATCCTGTTTGACCAAATATTGTTTTACCAAAAAAACTTATTCCTGTGTAACCAAACGGAGCAAAAGGTTTCCAGTTTTCCGGTACTATATAAAAGGCACCAACCACAATAACAAACAAAACAATAACAAGTTTTATTATAACCATAGTAGAATTAAAGCCTGCGCTTTCTCTTATTCCTTTTACAAGAATAATAGTTACAATTGCAGCAATTATAATAGCCGGTAAATCAATAAAAGTACCCGTGGAGGAAAGTAATCCCGTATCGGGATTAAAATCAAACGGCGCCCGTTGCATTGCAAAAGGAATTTTAAGACCAAAGATTCCAATAAAGTCCTGGAAGTAATGCGACCATCCATGCGCAACAGTAGCAGAAGCAACAGCGTATTCCAATATCAAATCCCAGCCAATAATCCATGCAAACATTTCTCCAAGCGTAGCATAAGCATAAGTATAGGCTGAGCCTGCTACCGGAACCATCGAAGCAAATTCAGCATAACACAATGCGGCAAACACGCAGGCCAAACCTGCAAATACGAACGATAAAATTATTGCCGGGCCTGCTTTATCGTGTGCGGCAATTCCGGTTAGCACAAATATCCCCGTTCCTATAATAGCGCCCACACCAAGACTTGTTAAAGCAACAGGACCAAGAATGCGGCGAAGACGGTTTTCCCCTTTCATTTCTTCAAGCAGAAGCTCAAGAGGTTTCTTTGCAAAAAGCTGCTTCATAATTCTCCAACAAATTTTAAATTATCCGGTTTAGAAAGAATGTTGCGAAAATCGCAATTATAATCTTTATAAGCAATACACATTTCAAATTAACAAAATGATTTATTTCAAGAATATCACTCCTTACATTTTTATAAAACTTTCTTCTACTATTTCAGGAGATTTTCTTACAGCTTATACTTGGAATAAATTTTTTAAATATTTATATCGGAAGGCTTGACAAGTTAAATAAAGCAATTTATATTTCGATGAGTAACGAAATGAGATTATGTTACAGGAAAAAATAAAAATATTCAAAGCGCTGTCGGACGCAAACCGTTTGCGCATTCTTAAGATGCTTCAGGGTAAAACTTTATGCGTCTGTGAAATTACAGCAATACTTAAACTTGCAACATCAACCGTTTCCAGCCACTTAAGTATGCTAAAGGAATTAGGCTTTATTATTGAGGAAAAGGACGGTAAATGGGTTAATTATAAATTAAACCCACATCCTTCGAATCAGATAGTGGCAAACTGTCTTTCACAGATTCCTTTCTGGCTTGAAGGTGAAGCAGTTGTTAAAGCCGATTCTGAATGCTGTAAATCCGTAGATAGAAATACTCTTTGCAGTAAATAAATTTTTTATTCAATATTTCGATGAAAGGCGAAACGTTTTCTTATGAAGAAAAGAATTCTGATACTTTGTACAGGCAATAGCTGCCGCAGCCAGATGGCAGAAGGTTTCTTAAAATCATTTGATTCTGAGCTGGAAGTATTTTCTGCCGGCACTTATCCCGCAAGCAGAGTAAGCAATCATGCAATTAAAGTTATGAATGAATTGGGAATTGATATAAGCAAGGGTTATCCAAAAGATGTAAGTACGTTTCTTACCGAATCATTTGATTACGTTATTACCGTTTGCGATAATGCAAAAGAATCCTGCCCTGTTTTTACCGGCAAGGTTGGCAAGCAATTGCATATTGGATTTGAAGACCCGGCAGATGCAACAGGAACTGAAGAAGAAATTCTTTCTGAATTCAGAAGAGTAAGAGACGAAATTAAAGAACAATTTTATAAATTCTACAAAGAAGTAATGGAACACGGAGCGTTATGATGATTATTATTTTTTATGATTATAACAAATCATAAAGATCATAATAATCAGTGTTTTATTCTTTAGAGAAAATATGCAACACTCAACAAAAAGACTTTCTTTCTTAGACCGGTATCTTACTCTCTGGATATTCCTTGCAATGTTCATTGGAGTATTTTCCGGTTACCTCTTCCCCGGAATAGTAAACTTTTGGAATTCATTTCAGATTGGCACCACAAATATTCCAATTGCAATCGGGCTTATCCTGATGATGTATCCTCCGCTGGCAAAGGTAAAGTATGAAGAGTTTGGCGATGTTTTCAAAAACATAAAAATTCTTTCTCTCTCGCTTGTTCAGAACTGGATTATCGGACCAGTGTTAATGTTTGTACTTGCAATAATTTTCCTGCAGGATTTTCCTGAATATATGGCCGGATTAATCATGATTGGACTTGCACGCTGCATTGCAATGGTTATTGTATGGAACGAACTTGCCAAAGGCGATACGGAATATGCTGCCGGTCTTGTTGCATTTAATTCGATTTTCCAGGTTCTTTTCTTTTCTGTTTATGCTTATGTGTTCTTAACCATTCTTCCTGGCTGGCTCGGCCTGCAGTCATTCAGGGTTGATGTAACGATTGGACAAATTGCCGAAAGTGTTTTTGTTTATCTTGGTATTCCTTTCCTTGCGGGAATCATAACCCGCTTCACTTTAATTAAGCTGAAGAACAAAGAATGGTACCAAAGTAAATTTATCCCAAAGATAAGCCCAATAACTTTAATTGCCCTGCTGTTCACCATCTTCGTAATGTTCTCTCTTAAAGGAGAGTATATTGTAAAGATTCCGCTCGATGTTTTAAGAATTGCTGTTCCCCTTGTAATCTATTTTATAATAATGTTTCTTGTTTCATTTTACCTTGGAAGAAAAGTTGGAGCAGATTATTCCAAGACAGCAACGCTTTCATTTACTGCCGCAAGCAATAATTTTGAACTTGCTATAGCTGTTGCAATTGCAGTATTCGGAATTAACAGCGGAGAAGCTTTTGCTGCTGTTATCGGTCCTCTTGTAGAAGTGCCCGTTTTAATTAGCCTTGTTAATGTTGCTCTTTCATTTCAGAGAAAATATTTTTCCCCACAAAACACCAAAGAAATTTTAGCCGGGGAGTGAGAAGGTAAATGAAAGCAAGAGAAAGCGGAATGCCTGAAGAAAAAATATGGGAGCAGTTCTTTGATACAGAAAAAATTCTGACCGAATTGAATATTGACGATGATATTTTAAAGCTGGTTGATTTGGGTTTTGGTTACGGCACATTTACTGTCCCGGCAAGTAAAAGGATCAAAGGAAATATTTACGCTTACGATATCGAGGAAAATTTAACAACTGAACTTCTTCTAAAATTGAAAGCGAACAACATCAGCAATGTTCTTCTGTTCACCAAGGATTTTATAAAAGAAGGCACAGGCTTGCAAAACGAAGAAGCAGATTATGTAATGCTGTTTAATATTCTTCACGCGGAAAAGGCTGATGATATTCTGAACGAAACATACAGAATACTTAGAAAGAACGGAAAGGTTGGTGTCATTCACTGGAATTACGACTCCAGTACTCCAAGAGGTCCGGCTATGTCTATACGGCCCAAACCGGAAGAGTTAAAGAATTTATTGATCAAAAGCGGTTTTTCAATTTTAAAATACAATGTGAATTTACCACCGTATCATTACGGCATATTAGCCGAAAAGTAAAAGAGAAACTTTATGAAATTAGGAATTATAATTTATTCAACGGATGCTGAAACAGTATGGAATTCATTCCGTCTTGGAGTATTTTCACTTAAAGAAGGGGATGAAGTAAAAGCGTTTTTACTTGCAAAAGGAGTTGAATGTGAAAAACTTTCCGACAGCAGGTTCAACGTCTTAGAGCAAATGCAGTTGTTTGTTGATAACGGCGGTAAAATCTTAGCTTGCGGAACCTGTCTTAAAATCCGGAACTCTGAAGGTTCTGAATTATGTCCGATGTCTACAATGAAAGACCTTTATGAAATGATAAGAGACTCTGATAAAGTCATCAGCATATGATATTTGCTTAATCGAAAAATGAAATCAGATAGCGTTCTTGATCCTGAAGTAATATGAAAGAAGAAAATACAAAACCTGAAGTAATAAAAATACCAAACAAGAATTTTATAAATATCCTTCCTATGGTTAAAAGATTGGATGGAATTGTAATTCCGTTACTGCTTTTACCGATATGGCTGCTACTTTATTTTAATCTTGAAAACATCACAAACTTTATTGTGTATGATGTTGTGAATCTTACCAAGGGAACACACTTAATGGATGCAATCTGGTTTTTCATATTCGAAGTGCCAAAGGTTTTGCTTCTTCTTACTATAATTGTTTTTGTTGTTGGAATCGTAAGGTCTTACTTCTCGCCGGAAAGAACAAGAAAAATTCTTGGCGGTAAAAAATTATTTGTCGGAAATGTAATGGCAAGCCTCCTGGGAATTGTTACTCCCTTTTGTTCGTGTTCTGCAATTCCATTGTTTCTTGGATTTGTAGAAAGCGGTGTTCCGCTTGGTGTAACATTTTCATTTTTAATTGCAGCACCAATGATAAATGAAGTCGCTCTTGTTCTGCTCTTCGGATTATTCGGATGGCAAACCGCACTGCTCTATGCTTCAACAGGATTAATAATTGCAATGGCTGCCGGTTACATAATCGGAAGATTAAAACTTGAAAAGCACGTTGAGCCATGGGTTTATGAAATGAAAGCAGGTATTGCAGATTTGCCCGATGAAAAAATTCCTTTTGCAAATAGAATTGAAGCAGGAATTAACGCAGTAAAAGAAATTGTAGGTAAGGTCTGGATTTATATCGTTCTTGGAATTGCGGTTGGCGCTGGTATTCACGGTTATGTGCCGGAAAATTTCATGGCATCCTTTATGGGTAAATCCGCGTGGTGGTCTGTTCCTGCCGCAGTATTGCTTGGCGTACCAATGTACTCAAATGCCGCGGGAATTATCCCAATCGTTCAGGCTCTTCTTGAAAAGGGCGCTTCACTTGGAACCGTGCTTGCATTTATGATGAGTGTTATCGGTTTATCACTTCCTGAGGCAATAATTCTAAGAAAGGTTTTAAAATTAAAGTTGATCTTTACCTTTGTTGGAGTTGTAGCAACAGGAATTATAATTGTCGGATTTCTATTTAACCTGGTTTATTAAAAAAAATTCTGTTGAGGAAAAAATGATTATCAAAATACTTGGAATGGGCTGCGCCAAATGCAACAAGCTCGAAGAAAAAGTAAAAGAAATTGCAATGGACAATAACATTGAAGCAACTTTCCAGAAGGTAACGGACATTCAGGAAATCATGAAATATAAAATTATGATGACTCCCGGCCTGGTTATTAATGAGCGCGTTATGAGCAGCGGTGTTATTCCTAAGGATGAACTTATACTTCAGTGGCTGAAGGAAAATTAAATGATGGAAAATGGCAAATGGTTAATGGATGATATAAATAAGTATTCATCTGTAATTAATATAAACTTTAGAGTGTTAATGTTGATCAAGAATTATTTCAGCCTCTTTATCATCTTTTTATTTCTCTTTGTACAGGTAAATGGACAAGACAAAATTAAAAACAAGACCGAAAATAAAATCAGTAATAAGCCCAAAGTTACTTTTGTAGAGCTTGGCTCAGTAAATTGCATTCCCTGCAAAAAGATGCAACCGATAATGAAATCAATTGAAGAAAGGTACGGTAAACAGGTTAAAGTTGTTTTTCATGATGTCTGGAAGGAAGACCAGAAACATTACGGTGAGAAGTACAGAATAAAATTAATTCCAACCCAGGTCTTTCTTGATGAGAACGGCAAGGAGTTTTTCCGCCACGAAGGATTTTACCCTGAAGCAGAAATTGATAAGCTTCTTGAAAAGAGAGGAGTGAAAGCAAAGGAAAATAAATGAAAGGATAATAATGTGTCCTACTTGTCAGCTGGTAAGGTGAGCAACTGCGGAAATAATAAATGAAACAATATTACGTTTACATATTAGCAAGCAAGAAAAACGGAACTCTATACATTGGTATCACAAATGATTTGATGAGAAGAGTATATGAACACAGAGAAGGATTAATTGATGGCTTCACCAAGAAATATAATGTTAAAAATCTCGTTTATTTCGAAATTATAAGCAATGTAACTGAAGCAATAAAAAGAGAAAAAGCAATGAAGAAATGGCTCAGGAAGTGGAAGATAGAATTAATCGAGAAGTCAAATCCTGAATGGAAAGATTTATATCTCGAAATAATTAACTAGAGACTTATGAAAATTTAAAATGTCATTCCCGTGTAAACGGGAATCTAAATTCTGTTTTGTTAATGGATACCCGCTTAAGCGGGTATGACACAAAAGCTAAAAATCAGAGTGCGGAAATATAAAATGAATAGGCCATTGTCCCTATTCCCTTTCACTTTTAACTTGGTGGCAAATGATTGACGATATTTTCAACTTACTTTACAATGCTATGTATGAATCCGCCTGGATTGCTGTGCTGGCATCATTCGGCTGGGGAATTTTATCTATACTACTTTCTCCATGTCATTTATCCAGCATCCCTCTTGTAGTTGGATTTATTACTTCGCAGGGAAAAATTTCTGTGGCAGGAACGTTTATTATCTCTTTGGTATTCTCAACAGGAATTTTAATTACAATTGCAGTCATAGGAATTATCACTGCTTTACTCGGAAGATTAATGGGCGACATCGGTAGCGTTGGAAATTATCTTGTAGCAGGAATTTTCCTTGTAGTCGGTCTTTATCTATTAGGCCTTATAAAATTTGATTGGAATTTTGGATTGAAGCAAACCCAATCCAAAGGATTAGCTGCTGCTTTATTACTTGGTTTGCTTTTCGGACTTGCATTAGGTCCTTGCACATTCGCATTTATGGCACCTGTTCTTGGTGTTGTTTTTGAAACAGCACAAACAAATTATTTGCTCGCAGTAATTTTCCTTCTTGCATTTGCAGTAGGACATTGTTCTGTAATTGTTGGCGCCGGAACATTAACCGGCAAAGTTCAGAAATACTTAAACTGGTCGGAAGAATCAAAAGTAATTTTATGGATTAAAAGAATCTGCGGTATACTCGTAATACTTGGCGGAGTGTACTTAGTCTATACATCAAACTAAAATAAACTGAGGTGGCAAATGCTTTATTTAGTAACAAGTAACCCGTTATATTCAAAACCCGGCGATATTGAAGAAGCAAAAGTTGAGTTTAAAGAATGGCTAAGCGGGTTACATTCAAAAGGAAAAGTTATTAACGCTTTTCAGAAAATCGGCAAAGGCTCTGTTATTGTTTTCAACCTTGAATCAAACGAAGAGTTGAACGAGGTTATGTCCAAATGGTTAAGTATCGTTCCGGTACCAATCACTTACGAGATTACGCCATTGGTTAATTCCGGATTAGAATGAAAAGCCGTTAAATAAAAAACATTTACAGTTAAGTTCTGAATTGCTGATAAACAGAAGTAAGTATAAATGAAATTTTTAATTCAAGATTGATACAGTACTTAATTAGAATACGCACTTATCCAACTCTCCTCCAAAAGAGAGTGCAATTAAGATTGTCGTAATGATTGAAAGCAACAAATAATTATTTTTCAAAATAAAAAAATTACTACTAAACTCCCTCTTCCTTTGGAAGAGGGTTGGGGAGTAGGCTGGAGATATAATGAACCCGGACAAAGAAATAAAAGAAGTAGTAAAAGACAAATATGCTGAGATAGCCATTCGCAGTGATATTAAATCCGGTTGCGGATGCGGCTGTGGCTGCGGACCAGAGTCGGACACAGAATTCACAATTATGAGCGATGAGTATTCATCACTTGACGGTTATGTGCCGGATGCAGATTTAAAATTAGGCTGCGGCATTCCAACTGAACATGCAGGAATAAAACAAGGCGACACCGTGCTCGATCTTGGATCGGGTGCAGGCAACGATGTTTTTGTTGCAAGAGTCCTTGTTGGTGAAACCGGCAAAGTTATAGGAATTGATTTTACTCCTGAAATGATAGCCAAAGCAGAACGGAACAAACAAAAGCTTGGATATAAGAATGTTGAATTCCGTCCTGGCGAAATTGAAAACATACCTGTTGAAGATAATTCAATTGATGTTGTAATAAGCAACTGCGTTTTAAATCTTGTACCCGACAAAGATAAGGCGTTCGGTGAAATTTTCAGGGTGTTAAAATCAGGCGCACATTTCTGTGTTTCCGATATTGTACTTAAAGGTGAATTACCGGAGAGTATTCAGAAGTCCGCTGCAATGTATGCGGGGTGCGTTGCCGGCGCCTTACAGATGGAAGATTATCTTGGTGTAATAAAAAAATCTGGATTCAAAAATATTGAAGTGAAGACAGAGAAGAAAATTACTGTTCCTGATGAGGTTCTATTACAATTTCTTTCAAGGGAAGAATTAAGCACATATAGAAATTCCGGTGTAGGCATTTATAGTATTACTGTGAATGCGGAAAAGTAGATTCTTATGGAAGATGGTAAATGGTTAATGGAAGATGTATGAACGCTTTTCGCTATGAAGATGAATACTGATTGATGGTAAATGGAGGATGGAAGATGGTTAATGGAAGATGTACAAAATCCATTTTCCATTTCACATTTTCCATTTTCTCAGCCAAAGGCTGATCCCGCCTTGCGGGACATTTTACATCTCCCATTTTCCATTATCCATATTTTCTTCTTATTTTTGCCTCGAACAATTGGGTTATGACAATGAACTCTCTTTATCTTGGCGATTGTCTTTACGTTTTAAGGGATAACATTCCGGACAAATCAGTTGATCTTGTTTATATCGATCCCCCGTTTAACAGCAAACGCGATTACAATATTTTCTTTGACGATAAAGAAATACAAACGCAGCGCATTGCTTTTGAAGATACGTGGAGCTTAAAGAATATTCAGGATTCGCTAACAGAGTTACACACTTTGCAAACCGATAACCTTTATTTTCTTTTGCTTACTTACCAGAAAGTTGCGCCCCACGCATTCCCCTATTTAACAATGATGGCACTGCGTATTTTAGAACTGCACAGGGTTCTTAAAGATACCGGCAGTTTTTATCTGCATTGCGACCCAACCATGAGCCATTATTTGAAAACGGTTTGTGATATAATTTTTGGAGAAGAAAATTTCAGGAATGATATCGTATGGGAAAGAACATTTGGTTCTGGTAGTAGTAAATCAATCGCGAAGAAATTTCCTGTAAATACTGATAACCTTTTATTTTATTCAAAATCAAATGTTTATTCTTTTCATCACGAATTTAAAGCATATGAAGAAGCTACAATAAAAAGATATGATAAAATCGATGAAAATGGAAAAAGATATAAATGGGAAAATTTAAAAACATATTCGAAGGAAACACTAACAGAGTTAATTCAGAAGGGTGAGGCAAAATTTAATCCCAAATCGAAATACCCTGTTTATAAAAGTTATCTTGATGAAAGCAAGGGTACAATTATTTCTAACTTGTGGTATGATCTTAAATTTATTGGAACAAAATCACCTGAGCGTCTTGGTTATCCAACACAAAAGCCAAAAGCATTGCTTGAAAGAATAATTAAAGCAAGCAGCAATGAGGGCGATATTGTTTTAGATGGTTTCTGCGGCTGCGGCACCGCTTTGGATGCAGCGGAATCTCTTAACCGCAAATGGATTGGAATTGATATTTCTCCAATTGCAATTTCATTAATTAAAAGAAGACTGAAAGACACTTATGGTAAACAGTTAAGTAAGTTCGAGATTCGCGGTGTACCTACGGATGAAGCCTCTGCAAAAAAACTGTGGGAAGAAAATCCGTTTGCTTTCCAGGACTGGTGGCTTACTGAATTTGAAGTATTCTCTACAACCTACGGTACAAAAGGTGCAGATAAAGGAGTTGACGGAATTGGTCAGTACATTGCAGATCACCAGGGAAATACTTTGCGTGCTGCTTTCCAGGTTAAGGGCGGTGGAAAGGTTAAATCTTCAGAGATTGATTCACTGCTTGGAATTTTAGAAAAGCATAAATGCCAGTTGGGAGTTTTTCTGACTATTGCAGAACCGACAAAACCAATGATGGAAACAGCAACCGCATCAGGATTTTTTGAAGCGGGTGGATTTCAATATCCCAGGATTCAGATTTTAACTTTGGAAGAATTCTTTGCCGGTAAACGTCCAAAGCTTCCAACGGAAAATGTTACGTTTAAATCTGCTCAACTGAAAGGAAAGAAAGTTCAGCAAATATCTCTGGAGTTGTGAGAAAAGCTGATGGAAACTGACTAATGGTAAATGGAAGATGGTAGATGGTAAATGTTTAAGAACTGTTTCTCCATTTCCCATTTTACATATTCCATATACCATTTTACATCTTACATTTTTCATATTAATTCTTAAATAAAGGAGGGGAAAATGAATCCTAAAACAGAAGAACTGTTAGACAGAACATTTCAATTTGGAATTAAGTGCTTAAGATTACTACAAGAACTTCCGCAGAACCAAATTTTTGCTGTGCTAACTTATCAATTGGCTAAAGCTTCCACATCAGTCGGAGCCAATTATGAAGAAGCACAAGGTGCAGAATCCAAAAAGGATTTCGTCCATAAAATCGGGATTGTTCTTAAAGAAATTCGGGAAAGCAATTATTGGTTGCGCGTCTTAAATGAGATTTTAATTAAGCCCTCTTTGAATGAAGAAGCGGAATCTCTTATAAAAGAAAGCAGTGAATTAAAGAGCATTTTCAGCTCAATTAAAATTAAAGCAGGAAAAGGAGAATGATGTTAAATGGAAGATGGAGGCTGTTTGATGGTAAATGGAAGATGGAAAATGGAAGATGTATAAAATCTATATTCCATCTCACATTTTACATTTTACATAAAAAGGAATATACACTATGCTCAAATACATTTTAGTTTCCCTTGGTGCGGCAATCGGAGGTGCGCTTAGATACTGGCTCTCAAATTATGTTTATAAATTTCTGCCGGAAAATTTTCCCTACGGAACATTAACAGTAAATGTTGCGGGAAGTTTTCTTGTAGGCTTTTTTATTTTTTACCTAAGCGACAGAGAAATCATCAGCTCAAATCTGAAATTATTTTTAACCGTTGGTTTCTGCGGAGGGTTTACAACATTCTCAACTTTCTCGCTTGAGACAATGAATCTCTTCCGCGATTCGGAATTCCTGCTTGCAGGCTTTAACATACTGCTCAATCTTTTTCTATGCCTGCTTGGTGTTTATTTGGCTTATATAATTTTTAAAGCTAATTAGGAGTTTACCATGCATATAAAAGGTGAAGCGAAACTTCTTAGAATATTTATTGGTGAATCCGATAAAAGCCATTCGACAAACGTATATGAAAAAATAGTACTTGAAGCACGTAAGGCAGGATTAGCCGGGGCAACAGTGTTCAAAGGAATTATGGGCTTTGGCGGAACAAGCAGGATACACACCTCAAAAATATTAAGACTGTCTGAAGACCTTCCGCTTATCATTGAGATAGTTGATGAGGAAGCAAAGATTGAAAGTTTTATCCCGGTTGTAGATAAGATATTTGAAGAATCAAATTGCGGCGGACTTATTACTTTGGAAAAAGCGGAAATCATTAAGTATACGTCCGTAAAGAAATAGCTTTAAATGGAAGTGGATTAATGGTAAATGGCAAATGTGAGATGGTAGATGTCCGCCAAAGGCGGAGCAGCCTAAGCCAGATTTATCAACCTTTGGTTGAGGCTTATAAATCCGGCTGAGAAGATGGTATCGGGTTAATGGTAAAGGGATGATGGAAGATGGTAAATGTTTAAGAACTGTTTTTCCATCTCACATTTTACATCTCACATTTCACATTTTCCATCTACCATTTTACATTTCCCATTTTCCATCATGAACTATTTCTTTCAACATCCTGTTATCTAATTAAACTTAAAAAGACACGAATACTATGTACCAGACAAAAAAGACTTATATAAAACCGGAAATGAAAATGGCCGGGCTTATTTTTGAAAACCCTGCCCTGCAGCTTATGATGGAACACTTCGAGCTAAATTATCTTGTGCGCGAAAAGAATGTACAGCAGTACTGTGAAGAGAATAATATAGGTGTGGAATTATTCCTTTCAATAGCCAATCTCTATAACGGATTCTTTGCAATAGAAGAAAAAAATTTTTCAACTAATGATCTGTTAAGAATTTTAAAATACCTTAAAAACTCTCACAACTACTACGAGAATGAAAAATATCCCGAAATAAGATCTTTGATTGACCAGCTTTATCTTAAAAATGATACGCCGGAAATAAAACTTATCGGGAAGTTCTTTGATGAATATTTCGAGGAAGTGAAAGAACATCTTTCCTATGAGAACATAACGGTATTTCCTTACTTTAATAAATTATTAAGTGTTGTTGCCGGCACCAAAAATTTTAAAACTTCATTTTCGGTTAACGAGTACAGTGAACATCATACGGACATAGAATCTAAACTAAATGATCTGAAAGAACTTCTGCTTAAGCATATCCCGGTTAAGAACGATAGGGTGTTAAGGAGAAAAATAGTTTTAAGTTTGTTTGAACTTGAATACGATTTAAATGTGCATTCCTTAATTGAGGAAATGATTCTAATTCCCGCAATAAGAAAACTTGAGAACAAAGAACCGGTTGAATAAAAGAATACTAAATATAGCAGTACTGGAACCATCCCAGATAATTTTTGAAGGACTAACTAACATACTTTCAAAGTCTGGTTGTTATTTTAAACTCTTCCGGCTGGATTCACTTGCCGAAATTGAAAATCTTTACAAGGCGGAAAAACTTAATCTTGTTATAATTAATCCCACTCAAATCCAGAACAGAACCAGGGAATTCACTTCAATTAAAAAAAACCTTACGGAAATTGCATGGGTAGGATTTGTTTACACGTTTATAGATAATCATCTTCTTTCATTGTTTGATAAAATAATTCACATTACGGATTCCCAGGAAAGCATAGTGGATTTTATTTGCCGGTTAGTTAAGGAAGAACATCATTCATCTCAGTTAAATGAACAGGAACCGCTTACCGACCGCGAGACTGAAGTTTTGAAATCGATTGTGGCGGGTTTATCCAACAAGGAAATTGCAGATAAATTATTTATAAGTATACATACCGTTATCAGCCACAGGAAAAACATTTCACAAAAAACCGGAATTAAAAGCCAGGCCGGTCTTACCATTTACGCCATCTCAAACAAAATAATTCAAATTGAAGATTATCAGAGTTAAGGTTTTGTTGCACTAACTATAAAATGGGATCATACACTTAAAATATCCCGCTTTATAGCGATTGAACAAGGCGGATTAGCTGCATAATTTTCTTATAGATTTAGTAAGAAAATTAATGTGCTGTTATGAATCGCGAATTTTTACTCTTAACAATAATCATCTTTTTTGCAGGCTTACTTTACTGCCAGCAACCTGGTTTTGATACTACAGTTAGAAATCCTGATTCGGTTTATTTTTCAACCGGCTCAAAATGGTTAACACAGGAAGCCTCGTACTTGGGAGATTTTGTAACGAACTTACATGGCGGTATAAAAACCGGTTCGCTGTATCTCGGTATGGCTAATATTAAATTAGGGTTTGAAACTAAGAATATCGGGTTATGGAATGGCGGAGAATTTTTTGTTAACGGCGCAGCTACGCATGGCGGAACTCCTTCCGAAAATCTTTTCGGTGACTTTCAGGTTGCATCTAATATTGAGGCAGGCAACCATATCTATCTCCACGAATTGTGGTATAAACATGCATCCGGCAGTTTTCAATTTAAAGTTGGTTTACAGGATCTTAATACCGAATTTCTGACGAATGATCATACCGGCTCATTTATAAACAGTTCGTTTGGAATTCCTTCACTTATATCCGGTAATATCCCTGTTCCTATTTTCCCTCTTACCGCTTTGGGAGTTTTGGGAATTTATGAATTAAATGATAAAGTCACTTTACAAGCTGCAATTTTTGACGGGCTTCCGGAATCATTTGAAAGCAACCAGTATAATTTAAATTGGAGTTTGAAAAGTGACGACGGGGTACTAGTGTTTACGGAGCTGCAATACTTATCCGATATTGCATCTCTGCCCGGTAAAATTAAAGCGGGTTGCTATTATCATTCACATCTTAAAGAGACTTCTCCTGAAACAGGAATTGCAGAGACAGTGTTTGAGAAAAATTATGGTTTTTATGCTCTTGCAGATCAAACGATATTAGAGACGGGAAAAAACAAATCTCTTGGATTATTTACTCAGCTTGCATTTTGCCCGGGTAACATTAATTTTCATAACTACTATGTAGGCGGCGGTTTGAACTATTGCGGCATTTACTCAAGCGATGAGATGGGAATTGCATTTGCCTATGCACATTTCAACAATAAATTACTTGATGACGAAGCGACAGTTGAACTGTTTTACAAAAAAACCATTTCTGAAAACTTGTTTATTCAACCTGACATTCAATACATAATCAATCCTGCAGGTGCGGATATAAACCATCCGGATGCACTTGCAGCTTTAATAAGATTTGGAATTAATTTTTAAAAAGTCATTATGATTACCCAGACAATTGATACAACCAAAGTTTTACATTTAGCAGATCTTAGGAACAACGAAACCGGAATTATTACAAAAGTAAAAGGTCATGGTTCTTTCAGAAAACGAATTACGGAAATGGGTTTTGTTAAAGGCAAATCCGTTAAGGTAATTAAGAATGCGCCACTGCAGGATCCTATTGAATACCAGGTAATGGATTTCCGTGTTTCTCTCCGCAGAAGCGAAGCCGGTTTGATAGAAGTAATATTAAAGGATGACTTAATTCAACAAGAAAACAATGGTTTTAACGGAACAATCTCTTATGATAACTATGAACGGGTCATAGAAGAAAAGACTAAAACTATAAATGTAGCTTTAGTCGGTAACCCTAATTGCGGAAAGACAACTTTGTTTAACCATGCAACCGGCAAGCATGAGCGCGTTGGCAATTACGGCGGTGTAACCGTTGATACAAAAGAAGCTCATCTTGATTTTAACGGTTACAGAATAAATCTTACAGATCTTCCCGGCACTTATTCAATTTCAGAATATTCGCCGGAGGAATTGTACGTCCGCAATCACCTTGTTGAAAATATGCCGGACATTGTTCTAAATGTAATCGATTCATCTAACATAGAGAGAAATCTTTTTCTTACTTCTCAATTGATGGACATGAATATCAAAGTCATTATTGCGCTTAATATGTACGATGAGTTGTTAGTAACGGGAGATAAGTTTGATTACAATGCTCTTGCCGGGATTATCGGCATTCCGATAGTTACTACTGTTGCTTCAAAGGGAGAAGGAATAAAAGAGCTTGTTTCCGCCATAATTGATTTATACGAAGACAGGACTAAGGTTTTCAGGCATGCACACATAGATTACGGCGCCAACATCGAAGAATCAATTAAACGAATAAAAGAAGAAGTTAAAAAAAATAAAAGGATTTGCGATTTATATTATCCCCGCTTTACCGCACTTAAACTACTTGAGAATGACAAGGCATTCAGTAACCAGGTTGCTGCATATCCCGGCACAGAAACAATATTAGCTGTAGCCAAAAATGAAATTGCATCTCTTGAAAAAGAATATAAAGAAAAATCCGATACAATTATTGCCGACGCCAAATACGGCTTTATAAACGGCATCTTAAAGGAAACATATAAGCGCCAGCCGATGAACAAAAGGCAGCGTAGTCATGCAATCGATTCAATTCTTACCCATAAATATTTTGGCTTCCCTGTTTTCATTTTCTTTTTATGGGTAATGTTCCAGTTAACATTTTCACTCGGTAGTTATCCAATGGACTGGATTGATGCAGGCGTTGCGTGGGTTGGAAATTTTATAGGCACAGTCATACCGGAGGGTTCCTTGCATGATCTAATTGTTGACGGAATTATCGGTGGCGTTGGTGGTGTAATAGTTTTTCTTCCAAATATTTTAATTCTGTTCTTCTGCATTTCATTAATGGAAGATACCGGTTATATGGCAAGAGCAGCATTCATTATGGATAAGCTTATGCACAAGATGGGATTGCATGGTAAATCATTTATACCGCTTATTATGGGCTTTGGTTGTAATGTGCCTGCAGTAATGGCAACACGAACGCTGGAAAACAGGAAAGACAGAATACTAACGATGCTTATTATTCCGTTTATGTCATGTAGCGCGCGCCTGCCCGTTTATGTTTTATTAATTTCAGCTTTCTTTCCTGCCAACCAGGGACTAGTGCTTCTTTCCATTTATTTCATTGGGATTATGCTTGCAGTTTTTGTTGCTCTTGTTTTCAAAAAAGTATTTTTTGCCAAGCAGGATATTCCTTTCGTTATGGAGCTTCCGCCGTACAGAATTCCGACATTAAGAAATACAATTGTTCATATGTGGAATAAGAGTGTACAGTATCTTACTAAAATGGGAACAATAATTTTATCGGCTTCAATAATAATCTGGGCCTTGGGTTATTTTCCCCGGAATGTTGAATACACAAAGGATTATGACTCATTGAGCACAAAAATTTCTTCCGATAATTCTCTTCCAGACAAAGTTAAGGAAGAGAAACTTTCACAGATTGAAATTGATAAAGCATCTGAGAGAATGGAAAAATCATACATTGGCCAGCTTGGACATTTTATTACACCGGTTATTCAACCGCTTGGCTGGGACTGGAAAATTGGTGTAAGTATAATTACAGGTCTTGCCGCAAAAGAAATTGTTGTTGGATCAATGGGAGTTCTTTACCAGTCCGGTATTGAAGATGATGAAAATTCAGTAAACCTTAAAACAAAATTACAGCAGCAGGTTTTTACAAGCGGACCAATGATAGGTCAGAAAGTATTTTCTCCAATAGTAGCTTACTCGCTTATGGTTTTTATTCTAATCTATTTTCCATGCGTTGCTGTTGTTGCAGCAATAAGAAAAGAAGCAAGCTGGAACTGGGCAATATTTACGATGACTTACACTACAATTTTAGCCTGGCTGCTTGCGTACGGAGTTTACAAATTAGGAGGAATTTTTTAGGTGAAAATATGAATCAGGATTTTATTGTATTTGCAATAATTGCGTTAACTGTTTTTTATGTGGCATTCGGATTTGTAAAAAATCTGAAGACAAAAAAAGTTAAAAGTTCTTGTGGTGGTTGCACCGGCTGCGATTTATCCAGAACACAGAATAATGTTGCGGGATGCAGCCCGGTGAAAAAATTTGAAAGACGAGTAGTCAATTCTTAACTCCCGCCTTTGATTTTAATGGCGAGAATCTTTTGCGAAAAAAAAATCTACTGCTTTTCCATAAATAATTTAATAGCATAAAAAAGCAGCAGCACAGCAAAGCCTTTCTTCAGCCAGTACTCCGGCAATTCAATGGCTACTTTTGATGAGAAATAACTGCCGACAACAAAGGTAATGGTCATTATAAGAACAGCTTGAATATTAACCAGTCCGGCTTTATAATAATTTATCGCCGCTAAAATTCCAATAGGTAAAAGTAAAAAACCAATAGATGTTCCCTGCGCCTGCTTTTGGTTCATTCCCATAAAAGCAACAAGTGCGGGAATTATAATTATACCTCCGCCCACGCCAAGAAATCCGCTAAGCAAACCCGCAGCAAGACCGATTAACAACAGTATTACTATTTCCACTAATTCTCCGTTTTTTAGTTAAAAAGATAGCAAAAGAAAATACAAGCAGGAAGAAAGTTTTATGGTAAATGGAAAATGGAAAATGGTAAATGTTTAATAGTAAACAATATATGTAAGAAGGTTCTTCACATCTCACATTTACCATCTCACATCTCACATTTACCATCTCACATCTCACATTTACCATCTCACATCTTACATTTACCATCTCACATCTCACATTTACCATCTTACATTACTTAACCTTGTAACCGTTATTAACAAGATTTTCTTTAACCTTCACAACCGTAAACTCTTCCAGGTCCATTCCACATGTTGGGCAGGAGTTTGGCTTATCATCAATTACATTCCAATCCATCGGGCACTCAAACAACATTCCATTCATATTAACATCAATCGCGCCGACATCAATTATTTCATCTTCTCTTACGATATTTTCTTTCTTCTCCGTTTTTGTTTGTTCCTTTGTTTGTTTGTCTTGTTTCTTTTCACCGCAGGCGGTTAAAAATCCGGCTATCATAAAAACCAAAAACAAAATGAAATACTTGTTTGAATTCATGTTTCCTCCATTCAACTAAAAATAAATCTGGTTATAATTTATAGTTTGTAAGTATAGCAATCAACATTATAATTGCCATAATTAGTACTATCCATGCGCTAAACCGGTTACATGGTGATCTATTATCTTTATCGCATTGCATATTACCTCCAGTATTTAATAATTATTTTAAAACTTTATTCCGCTCGTTAAGGTTATTTTCTTCTGATTATATAGTTTTTGATTCAATAATTAATTAGATGCTTTATTACCTAAAAAGATTTTACCGTCTTCGCTTAAATTTTTCATGTACTTTTCAGGATTCTCAATAAATTTCCTGTCGCACCCGGGGCAGCAAAAACCAATTAGTTTTCCCTTATATTCAACCGGCTTTACTTTTAATGATACTTTATTGCCAAGCACCGGGCACACTGCATTAAAAATACCTGCTTTACCGGATTGTTCTTCATTTTTACCAGACATATTATTTTTATTATGATTATGAAGTTTTTCCTGGTCAGTATCTTCCATCTTTTTTATTTCACTATGCTGATGTGCCGGCATTGTACTACTTCTAAGCTGACTTTCGGAATCAATAAGGAACCCACCGGTAGCAACAATTTCTTCGCCTTCCTTAAGTCCGGAAACAATCTGGTATTTATCTTCAAAACGATTTCCTAATACCACATTGCGTGCTTCGAACATTCCGTTACTATCCTTTATCCAAACAACAGAGCGTTTGCCGGCAATAATTACGGCATCAACAGGAACGAGCAAACCTTCTCCTTCAGCACTGCGGAATACTGTTTCCCCGTACATCTGCGGTTTTAATTTTCCACCATTGCTTGAGAATTCACTTCTTACTTTTACGGTTCTTGTCTGTGGATTAATTACCGGGTAAATAAAAGTCACCTTGCCTTCAAATTCCTGGCCGGGATATGCTCTGAGTTTCAGCTTTACAGTATTTCCAACTTTAATGTTTGCCAGATCTTTTTCGTACACTTCAGCAATATTCCATAGAGTTGAAAGTTCTGCAATGTCATAAATTGAAGTTCCTTCATTGACGTACATTCCTTCCTGTACTTCCTTTTCAATTACTGTCCCGCTGAAAGGTGAATAGTAAGTAAGAGTAATACTCGCTTCTTCCCTTTTCTCCAATTCATTAATCTGGTTTGAGGTTAATCCGAAAATTTCAAGTTTCTTTCTGGCAGCATTTAACAGGTTAGACGAACTAGAAGAATTGTTCAAAGCAATCAGATAATCATTTTGAGCCTGTACTAAATCAGGACTGTAAATTTCAAATAACGGTTCACCCTTTTTAATATAGTCGCCGGTTTTATCAACGAATAGCTTTTCTATTCTACCGTTAAAACGTGCAGAAATAGTTTTGCGGTTGTTCTCGGCAAAATCCATATAGCTGTAAGCAACAACATCATTCTGGTATTTCTCCTTCTTTACAACTACCGTAGATACATTTGCAAGCACCTGTTTTCTGCCGCTTAAGTTTAAAAGGCCGCTTGTGTCACTATCAATTTCTGTTTCTGTTTTTTTAACAAGATCCATGTGGCAGATTGGACAAACACCTGGCCTGTCTGAAATTACCTGCGGGTGCATTGGGCAGGTCCAGACTTCCTGCATATTTGCAGCTTGATGATTCTGTTCATCATTCTTTTCATTACCCGAACATCCTGCTATTACAAATACAGTGGCAAGCAGAATTAAAGTTACAACACCGAGAGTTTTTAATTTAGTTATCTGATTTTTTCTTATTCTGTTTTTCATTTTGTTACCTATAAATTTTTACGACTTACCTGCCGGTAATCAAGTTAGTACCAATCATCATTTCTATTTCGGCAATTGCCATACGGCTGTCTGCCCGCGCCATATAGTAATTCATCTGCTGCATTAAAAGCATACGGTATGAATCAATTATAGTTGTTACACTCGTCCTGTTATTCTGAAATGCCGAAGTCTGTGCTTCAATGGCTTTTTCATTCAGAGGAATAACTTTTTCATTGTAAAGTTTTATCAGATCAAGAGCCGTTTTGTATTTAAGAATTGATTCATTCAGCTTTGAAATCATATCTCTCCGCATATCTTCTTTTTCATATTCAAAACTGCTTATGCCGGCATATAATTCTTCTTCCTTTGCTTTAAATTTATTTGCAGACCAAGGAGCGAAAGGGAGATTAATTGAAGCCATAATCCCGTACATCAGTTCTGTTTCACCTTTTCCATCAATCATCATCGGATCTGTTTTGGATGTAAGCAGCATTCCGCGCGGCATCCGCATCAGCATACCCTGAACCATCAGATCGGGAATCAGCTCGCGGTTGTTCGCGTCAATCATTGCTTTGTTCATATCAATCATACTATTCATTTTTTTTAACGATGGATTTTCTTCAGTAAGAATTTCTTCAAGCTTTGATTGCGGAATAATCAATGAATCGCTTGCAATTTCCTTTTCAGCATATATGTCTTTGGAATTCAGCTCTCTGCCGAGAAGTTTATTCAGTTTGTATATCTCTGTACTTTTCTGATTTTGAAGTGTAAGTATTTGCGTTTCACCGGAGGCTATTTCACTTTGCAGCGTTAGCAAATCCGCCTGGTTAATTCTGTTTGTAATGTAAACGGATTCGACTGATCTGATTAAATTATTCAACAGCTCAATTTGTTTTTGCTGGATTTCAATTTTCCTATCCAACAGCCAGAGATTGTAATAGGACATTTTAAGCTGGGCAATCAAATTCGTTTTATATGATTCATAATTATTGCCTTCAACTTTCATGTTTTGTCTTTCAACTTCAGACATTGCATTTAATTTCCCTCCTATGGGAAACATTTGCGAAAGACTGAAATTGTTCGAAACGGATTTGTTAAGAACATTCAAAGTATTTATCGGTACCTGCGAAAACTCAACAGAAAAGCTCGGTGGAGGCATTGTATTAACTGACTCACTTCTTCTTTCCGCAGCAGTAATTTTATACTGTAAAGATTTTAACTGCGGATTATTTCTAACTGCTTCATTAACTAAAGAATCAATTGATTGAGCAGTTGAAATGTTAGTGATAAAAACAAGAGCAACAAATAAGTAACAATAGATCAAACTCTTCCCTCGACTACGCTCGGGATGAGTTATAATAAAGTTATGCAATCCTATTCGAAGGACATTTCCCATCAACCATCTTCTCAGCCAAAGGCTGATCCCGCTTCGCGGGACATCTTCCATCATACATCTTCCATCTTCCATTTTATTCTCCCTCCTTCATCCATACGGCCATTTTTGAAATTTCAAGTTTTCCTTTTTTAAGAGCGTGCTCTTTCATAATTGCAAAAAGAATCGGCGTTACTACAAGAACGTGTATTGCAGAAGTAAGCAATCCTCCAATTAGTGGAGCGGTTAAAGGTTTCATTACATCGGAACCGGTTCCTGTTGCCCACATTACCGGAATCAATCCAACCATTGATGTGCCTACTGTCATCAACTTAGGACGCAGCCGTAATACCGAACCTTCAACTGTTGCTTCATAAATATCTTTGTTAGTTATTGGCCCGCGTTCACCTTTTTTATGTGACCTTAATCTTTTATCAAGTGCTTCGTGAAGATAAACAACCATTACAACACCTGTTTCAACAGCAACACCGTAGAGAGCAATGAATCCTACCCACACAGCTACAGAAAAATTATAGCCGAGCGCATAGATTGTGTACATACCACCGATAAGTGCAAAAGGAACAGACAGCATTACGACGGCAGCTTCAAGGTAATCTTTAAGTGTAAAGAACAATAGAAGAAAGATTAGCAGAAACACAACAGGCATTATAATTTGAATCGTTTGTTGGGCGCGTACTTTACTTTCATACTGCCCGCTCCAGGCATAGGTATAACCGTATGGCAATTTCAATTCCTTCTCAATTGCTCCTTTTGCATCAACCAAAACACTGCCCATATCCCGTCCTCTTGTGTTCATAAAAACAATGGATCGAAGCATACCGTTTTCACTGCTTATCATTGGCGGACCAGTAACAAGATTTATTTCTGCCAGTTCGTTTAATGGCAAATAAGTAACCGCATTTTCGTTTGTACTTAGTAATGAGTAGTCATTCGGTTGAGAAGCCTGGGATTGCGATGCATAATTTAATGGTGTATTACTTCCGCTCATTGAAGACATTCCACCTGAACTTCCTCCGCTCATACCTCCACTCATTGAGCCGGTGTTTATTGCCGAAGAAGATTGACCTGCCATAGGATTTGATAATGCAACCGGTACAATCAAACTTTTCAGTTCATCAATATTGTCACGGTAATCTTTCTGGTAACGCATTCGTATCGGAAAACGCATTCTGCCATTAATTACAACTCCAAGATTTTGTCCGCCGATAGCAGTTTCAATTATATCCTGCAGACCACTTATATTCACTCCGTAACGTGCTGCTATTTCTCTTTTAATATTTATATCGAGATAATAGCCGTTCTGAACGCGTTCTGCAACAACATCAGCAGCGCCATCAACTTTCTTAAGAATATTTTCTGCTTTAATAGCATACTCTTCAAGTGTATCCAGGTTGGGACCAAAAATCTTAAATCCAATATCAGTTCTTACACCTGTGGCAAGCATGTTTATTCTGTTGATAATAGGTTGAGTCCAGCCGTTCTGTACTCCGGGGATTTGTAGTTTTGCATCGAGTTCAGAAATTATATCCTGCTTTGTAATACCCGGCCGCCATTCATCTTTTGGTTTTAAAAGAATTATTGTTTCAATCATACTTAAAGGAGCATTATCAGTTGCTGTTTCTGCCCGTCCTGTTTTACCAAGAACATGATGCACTTCAGGAATTGATTTGATAATCTTATCCTGCTCCTGTAAAATTCTGTTCACTTCTGTTATTGAAGCGCCGGGCAAAGTAACCGGCATATAAAGAATTGAACCCTCATCAAGCGGAGGCATAAATTCACTTCCGGTATTCATTATCATCGGAACAGTTATTAGAAGAGCAATTACATTTAATGCAATTGTAGTTTTCCTATGCTTAAGCACCCAATGTATTACGGGTTCATAAATCCTGATGAAAAATCTTGTGGTTGGATTTTTTTCTTCCGGTTTGAATTTACCTCTCATTAAGAACGTCATCAAAACCGGTATAAGTGAAATTACGACAAACGCCGCTCCCAGCATTGTAAAAGATTTTGTGAATGCGAGCGGCTTGAAGAGTTTCCCTTCCTGTCCTGTTAAAAGAAATACAGGCAGGAATGAAACAAGTATGATGAGATCAGAAAAGAAAATTGCACGCCCAACCTGCTTTGCGGAATCGATAGAGATTTTTTTGTACTCCTCACTCGTAAGTTTTCCTTTTTCTTCAATTGCTTTGGCAATGTTACGATATGCGTTTTCTACAAGTACAACTGAAGAATCAACAATAACTCCTATGGCTAAAATAATTCCGCCGAGAGACATTATGTTTGAAGTGATATTAAAAGCGTACATAAGAATAAAGGAAATTAAAACCGCAACCGGAATCTCGATTAGAATTCGTACTATACTTCTCCAATGCAAAAGGAAGATTGCAACTATAATCGATACAATAATTGCCGCTTCAATTAATGCGCGGTCCAGTGTTCCTATTGCTTCTTTAATTAAAATACTTCTGTCATATGAAGGAACAATCTCAATTCCTTTCGGAAGGCCCGGTTCAATTTCTTTTATCTTTTCTTTTATTCTATCAATAACTTTCTGGGCGTTCTCACCTGTTCTCATTACTACAATACCGCCGACAACTTCACCCTCGCCATTTTTATCAAGTGCCCCGCGGCGTATATCTCCGCCCAAATCAACTGAAGCAATATTTTTAATAAACATTGGAATGCCGTTCGTACCAGTCCTTATAACTGTATTTTCAATATCTTCTTTTGATTGAATATATCCCTGACCACGAACAAAATACTCAGCATCACTTATCTCAAGCAATTTACCGCCAACTTCATTATTGCTCCGTTGTATTGCGTTAACTACATCTGATATTGTTAAATTGTAAGCGCGTAAATCATTTGGACTAACATTTACCTGGTATTGTCTTACAAACCCACCAATGCTTGCAACCTCAGCAACTCCCTCAACTGATGAAAGCTTATACCGGATATACCAATCCTGCACAGCACGCAGAGTTCCAAGATCAATTCCCTTACCTTCAACAGTATACCAGTAAACATGACCGACACCAGTTCCATCAGGACCAAGAGTTGGAACAACTCCTGACGGTAGCTGTGCCTGGATTGTATTCATTCTTTCTAGAACACGTGTGCGGGCAAAGTAGGCATCTACCCCATCATCAAAAATTACGAACACGAAGGACATACCAAACATTGATGAAGCGCGCACGGCTTTAACCTGCGGTAATCCCTGTAAACCTGAGACAATTGGAAATGTTACCTGGTCTTCAATTATCTGTGGTGAGCGACCCATCCATTCTGTAAAAATAATAACCTGATTATCAGATAGGTCCGGAATTGCATCTACTGGCAGGTTGGCAACACTGTAAATGCCGAAACCAATTACTATCAGGTAAATGAGGATAACAATAAATCTGTTATTGGCTGACCAATCAATAATTTTTTCTATCATTTGATTTCTCCTAAGGCCAAATGCAGAACAAAGATTTTTCTTCCATGTGCTGCAGTTTATTTATTTAAAAAGAAATTGGGATCAAAGATTAAAGTTCATTGCCTTAATCTTTAATCAAAGAAGTTCCTTTGAGAGAAATCAGATCAGTAATTGTAGGTTAGAAATATAATCTGGTGTGTTAAGATTACCGGGCGGAGAATTTTCATTTAACTCCGGATTTAAACCGGCATAATTAAAAAAGTCATAATTATTAGGAAAGATAAAATTAATTATATCTGAAATTCTAACATCATTAAGATTTGCTTTCTGAGAGAGGTATTCATCCTTAATTGGTTTAGCCACAATGTGGTTTTCACAGCAGCTGTTTATTTTGGAAATTGCTACCTGATCTGTAGGGGAAGTATTTGTGCACATACCGCAGGATTCAAGGGATACTTTCCGCATCGATTTACAGAAATGCAGACTTAACGGTACTCCTATATTGGACAATGTAAAGAATACAAGTAAAACGGGTAATATTTTCTTTCTTAGCTTTTTCACTTAGAGAAATATATATAAAGATCTCAAATTTTCTATTCTTATTTCTTTTGAAACACTGTTTTCCGGAGTTTTGTTCCGGCGCTGCTTCAAACCTGGAAATTGTCTAATGACTTAAGGATTAAATTTTCTTATATTGCTATCCGGATCTATAAGAACTTTATCGCTATTCATAAAATTGTAATTAACTATATTATATAAATAAATTAAGCAGTCAGTAAATAAGGATAAGTCAAGTTGGGTAATTGCTGTTCCAACAATACTAATAATTTAGGATTGTCGGGGTAGAGGAAAGTCCGAACTCCAAGAACAATGGTGCCGGGTAACGCCCGGGTATCCCGATTTAATCGGGGTAACGGAAAGTGCCACAGAAAAGAAACTACCCCGATTTAGTCGGGGCAAAGGTGAAACGGCAGGGTAAGAGCCTACCGCTCCGGTAGTAATACCGGGGGTCCCGAATAAATTCGGGATCTCGCCCCGGATTTATCCGGGACGGGACAAGGCAAACCCCACCTGGAGCAAGATCAAGTAGAGAAGCTTCCCAATTAATTTTGGGAACAGCTGTTCGGCATGCGCTTCTCGGGTAGATCGCTTGACCCTGATGGTAACATCCGGGCTAGACAAATAATTACCGTCCCGACTTAGTCGGGATTACAGAATTCGGCTTATAGACGTGGCTTATCCTAATTTACACTTCTGCTTACGTGGGATTTACCATGTTGTCTAAAAACTGGAAGCTTAAAGAGAGAGCAGACGAGAAAGAAATAAAACTTTTTGCAGATTCTCTTAGGATTTCTAATGTTCTTGCAAGTTTACTTATAAACCGGGGCGTTGTAAACTACCATCAGGCTAAATCATTCTTCAGACCAAATCTGGATGAACTGCACAATCCTTATTTAATGAATGGAATGGAAGAGGCTTCCTTAAGAATTATTAAAGCTTTAACAAGTAACGAGTTAATATATGTGTACGGAGATTATGATGTAGACGGCACTTGTTCTGCGGCTTTATTCTACCTTTTTATAAAAGAACTTGGTGGCAATGCAGGAATTTATATTCCAAACAGATTAACCGAAGGTTACGGAATTTCTACAACCGGAATAGATTTTATTAAGAATAAAGGCACTTCATTAATTGTAACAGTTGATTGCGGTATTACTGCTGTTGAAGAAACAGAATATGCAAAATCACTCGGAATGGAAATGATCATTTGCGATCATCATCAGCCCGGTGATATAATACCAAAGGCTTACGCTGTACTTGACGCACTTAAACCAAACTGCAATTATCCTTTCAAACATCTTTCAGGTGCAGGGGTTGCATTCAAACTTGCACAGGCAATAAGCGAAAGAATAGGTAAAAGAGAATTGCCATTTAAATATCTTGATCTTGTTGCTATTGCAGGAGCGGCAGACATAGTACCTCTTCTGGATGAAAACAGAATTTTAGTAAAGAAAGGATTGGAGTACGTAAATAATAACGCACGCCCTGGCATTGCTGCATTAATAAGAAGCGCAGGAATGGAGCCTGGAAACCTTACTGCGGGTAATGTTGTGTTTACAATTGCTCCTAGAATTAATGCAGTTGGCAGATTAGGAGACGCTAACCCGGCTGTTGACCTTTTTATTACAGATGACGAACAGGAAGCAACAAGACTTGCACAGGTTCTTGAAGGAGAAAATTACCAGAGAAGAAAAATTGATGAAGTAACTTTTGCTCATGCTGTTAACATCGTAGAAGATTCTTTTAAACTTGATGATGAGCTTGCAATTGTATTGCACGAAGAAAACTGGCACCCGGGAGTTATTGGAATTGTTGCCTCCAGATTAGTTGAGAAGTATTACAGGCCGACAGTTATGTTGACAACAATTGACGGTGTTGCAAAAGGTTCTGCAAGAAGTATAAACGGCTTTAATATTTTTGAAGCGCTTAAACAATGTGATGATATTCTTCTTCAGTTTGGCGGACATGAAGCAGCTGCCGGGTTGGCGGTTAACATAGAAAATCTGGATGAATTCAGAAAAAGATTTAATAACATTGTTAAAACATCCGTTAAACCGGGCGAGTTTTCACCTGATCTTGTTATTGATGAAAAAATAACTTTAGCGGAAATTACATCTAAGTTTATCAGGATACTTGATGAGTTTGCACCTTTCGGCCCAGGCAATATGCGCCCTGTTTTTATGGCAGAAAACGTTGAATTTGTTTATCCGCCAAGAGTGGTTGGTGCAAACCATATTGTTGCTGCAGTAAAACAAAACGGCAGCGACCGTGTGTTTGATGCTATTGGATTTAACCTGGGAAGTTTCGCTTCACTTATTGATAAAGACAAAAATTTAATTGATATTGCGTTCACAATTGAAAAGACTGATAGAGACGGACGTTCTTTTCCCCAACTCCGGTTTAAAGATATCCGTCTTAAACCAAAAGTTTAATAACAAAAAATAATTTCATATAGGAGTAACAGTATGTCCGGGCATTCAAAATGGGCTACCATACGCAGAAAGAAAGGCGCCCTAGATGCAAAAAGAGGTAAGCTTTTTACAAAGCTGATTAAGGAAATAACAATAGCAGCCAGAGACGGCGGCGGCGATCCGAACGGAAATCCGCGATTAAGACTGGCAATCGATAATGCTAAATCTGCTAATATGCCGGCAGATAATGTTGAGCGCGCAATAAAAAAAGCTACGGGTGAACTTGAAGGTCATCGTTACGAAGAAGTGACTTATGAGGGATATGGTGCTGCGGGTGTAGCTGTTCTTGTAGAAGTAGTAACCGATAATAAAAAAAGAACAGTAGCAGAAGTTCGTCATCTGTTCAGCAAAGGCGGTGGCAATATGGGTGAAGCCGGCTCGGTTGCCTGGATGTTCGAAAGAAAAGGTGTGATCACTTTACCGAAGCAGGGCAAATCTGAAGATGATATGATGGAAATAGTATTGGATGCCGGCGCAGATGATTTGCAAACCGAAGAAGATATTTTTGTGGTGCAAACTTCTCTCGAATCGTTTGAACCGGTAAGAAGATCTTTGCTAGATAAAAAACTTACTGTTGAAAATGCATCCTTGCAATGGGTTGCTAAGAATAATATTTCTGTGGCTGGTGAAGAAGCTGAAAAGATTATGAAACTGATTGAGCTTCTTGAAGATAATGATGATGTTCAGAATGTTTACACTAACGCGGACATTGACGAGAGTTCAATACAATAGAATATAAATCGCCGAAGGCGAACAGAGATCAGAATTCAGAATTTTTTCTGAGTTCTGGTTTCTGTATGTTTTTAAATATCGGTAAAGTCTATAATGATAATAATCGGAGTTGATCCCGGGACAATAATTACAGGTTATGGTATTATTGAATATGCCCGCAACAGCCTTACAACTATTGAACATGGAGCTATAAAGCTTCCTTCGGTCGCTTCCCTTCCGCAAAAACTTGATATCATTTACAAAAAATTATGTGAACTTCTGGAGCAATATCATCCTGATGAACTTGCTATTGAAACTGCTTTTTATGGTAAGAATGTTCAGTCTGCTATGAAGATTGGTTATGCGCGTGGCGTATCAATTCTTGCTGCTGTTCATAATAAAATACCGGTTGCAGAATATTCACCAAGAGAAGTTAAAAAATCTGTTGTAGGAAACGGCGCCGCGTCCAAAGAACAGGTTCAATATATGATTAACAGTTTATTATCGATCAAAAAGAAAAAAATGCCCTTTGATGAAAGTGACGCGCTTGCGGTTGCGTTGTGTCATTCATTCAGAATAAAATCCCTTATACCAAAAAGCAAAAGCTGGAAAGATTTTATTAAAGCAAACCCGGAGAGAGTTCTGGAATAGGAAGTATCTTCTATTGATTTTGAATCATTAAATATTTTAATTTGCATTTAGATAAACTTGAGAAGGATACACTGATGGGAAAAGCTGACACTAACAATTCAAAGATAAAAAAAGAGATGTACTTACTGCTTGATAAGCTGCCACAAGAGGAAATTTCCGGCGTAAAAAGATATTTGCAATATGTAATAGATAAAGCACAGGAAGAAAGACTAAATGATATTTTGGAGAATGCCCCGATAGATGATGAACCCCTGACAAAGAGAGAAATTAAAGCAATTGAAACATCAATGGCACAAATTGCACGTGGTGAGTATATTACATTCGAACAGTATCTGAAGAAAAGAAATAGTAAATGAAATTAATTCTTTCAAAATCAGTTATAAGAGAATTAGATAATTTACCGGATACAGAAATTGAAAAAGTTTATAATCATTTTCAAAAGTTATTAAGCGGCGCATCAAATCTTGATATTAAAAAGCTACGTGATTCGGAAAACTACAGACTTCGCATAGGCAATTACAGGGCAATCTTCAGTATAAATCAGAAACAAAAAACAATCGAAATTCTTGACCTGCTTCACCGCAAAGATATTTATAAGAAGAAATAATTATGATTGGCTATTTAACCGGGAAAATAATCTCTAAAAAACCAACCAGAATTTTGCTTGATGTAAATGGCGTTGGTTACATCCTGAATATCTCAGTAAATACATTTGAAAAACTTCCGGATGAAAATTCTATTACTTCGCTTTATACTTACCTGGCAGTACGTGAGGATTCTCTTACACTATTCGGTTTTTCATCTGAGGCAGAAAAACATATGTTTGAGCTGCTTATATCTGTAAATGGCATTGGTCCTAAGCTTGCCCAGAGTGTACTTTCTGGAATTCAGATTGATGATTTGAAAAATGCATTGATAACAGGAAATATTAACAGGATAATTGCAATACCGGGAATTGGAAGAAAAACTGCAGAACGAATGATGCTTGACCTGAAGGATAAAGTTGATGCGATAAGCGAAGAAAGAGAATTGCCGGCTTCATTCAAAATAAAAGACGATGCAATTGCAGCATTAACAACTTTAGGATATAACAGCAAAACTGCCGATAAGATTATCAGGGATATTTTAACAGCAAATCCGTCAATTCAAATTGAGGAGCTTATTAAACAGGCGCTGGCACAATTGAATAAGTAAGATTTGATTTTACCATTCGCTTCTTTTTTATTACCGATTTTTTTCTTAATGGTTATGTTATTGCAGTTTCAAGTTTAGCCACAGATGTTAGCTCAGCTTCCAGTTTATCTCCAATAATCACCTTACCAACGCCTGCAGGAGTTCCGGTAAAAATCAAATCACCTTTCTCAAGCTTCATTATTCCGGAGATATAACTTACAATATCCGCCGGTTTAAATATCATTTTATTCAACTGCGAATTTTGTTTTACTTCTCCGTTCACTTTCAGAATAATTGATTCATCAAAATTTAATTCATAATCTTTTCTTAATATGAAATCCGAAAGCACCGCGGAGGTATCAAAGCATTTTGCAATTGTCCAGGGATGTCCTTTCTTAGCCAATTCATTCTGTACATCGCGTGCGGTCATATCAAGTCCAACCGTGTAACCGGCAATTGTTTTATCAGCTTTTTCTTTATCTGCTTTACTAACCTCTTCACCAATCAATAAAACAAGTTCAGCTTCATAATGCAGGTTTTGCGAAAAAGAAGGATGAATTACATTTTCTCCGCTTAGAATAATTGAAGAAGCCGGTTTAAGAAATATCAAAGGAAATTCCGGCAGCTCATTGCCGAGTTCTTTTGCATGTTCAACATAATTTCTTCCGACACATACAATTTTGCCGCAGTAATATTCCTCGGTAGAATTTCTGATTTGTAATTTCTTCATAACTACTCCAGTGAATTATATTAACCTTGCATTCTTGCCATCTTTCAACCTTGTAAACATAACGATTTCACGGGTTTAAGTTTTTTGCTTTTTCTTTTTTGCAGCAGGAAATAAAACATTGTTAAGTATCAGCCTGTAACCGGGAGAATTTTTGTAAAGCGACAAATCCGTCGGCGGATCCTGAACGGCATGCTGGTAATCTTCGGGATCGTGCCCGCCGTAAAAAGTAAATGTTCCTCTTCCAAAATTACCATGGATGTACCTTACCTGGTCTGTGCCCGCTCTTTCTCCAAGAACAATTACAGATTTCTTAATAAACTTCTTATGAAACATTGTTGTCTGTCCCATAAATCCACGGACAACATTTACATGATCCTGTGTAAGCATTGTCGGAACGGGATCATACTTGGCCGAGAAATCAAATAATGTAAAGTAATCGTTTTGAGGATTACCGATCTCAGGCTGCTGTATGTCAATATCACTATACTCATAAACGAAAGGATTCATTTCAAGATTAAAATTTTCAAAAGCAAAAGTTTTACTGAAATCGAGTTTCTTTTGCGCGTCCGGATCTGCTGCATCACCGTCAAACATTTTATCGCAGATGTCTGTGTTCTCTGCTGCAAGAGCAATATCATACGAATCGGTTGCAGAACACATTGCAAACATAAAACCACCGTTGGCAACATAATTTTTTATTGCCTGCACAACATCTAGCTCCATCTTTGATACTTTTCTGTACCCAAGTTTCTTTGCTTCAGTTTCGTAAATTATCTGCTGGTCTACATACCATTGAGCACTTGCAAAGCTTGCATAGAATTTTCCATACTGCCCGGTAAAATCCTCATGGTGTAAATGTAACCAATCATATTTATCAAGGTCGCCTCGTAAAACTTCTTCTACCCACACCTTTGTATAAGGAACCTCGGCATATTCAAGTGCAAGAGTTACTGCATCATCCCATGGTCTGAATCCCGGCGGAACATATACTGCAATATTCGGAGCTTTCTCTAAACGCATGACTTCCATATTCTGATCTTCACTTTGAACAAGCGAAAGAATATCAACAGCCTGAACAGACGACAATGCATCAAAGGCAACACCTTTGATTCTGCACGTTGCAGCAAGCTTATCAGAATAATTTAACAGAAACGAACCGCCGCGGTAATTTAAAAGCCAGTCACCTGTTTCTCCTTCTTTCAAATAATTAAAAGTTATTCCGTAAGCCTTCAAATGGTCCGTCTGCTGCAAATCCATATAGATAAGCAACTTTGTTTGTGCAGCAATAACCGAAGCGGTAAAGAAGAATATTATTCTAAGTAATTTCATTTAACCAAATGTTCAATCAAATAAAAAAAATGCTCCTTATAAAACTACGCTATAAGGAGCTTTGTTCCATCATTAACTTTCTTTATGCTGATTTGCGGTCAGCCTCAATATAAATTGGTTTCTCACCGTTAAGTACTGTATCGCGCGTAATAACACATTTCTCAACAGTTTCCAGTGACGGCAGTTCATACATTACATCGGTTAGAAACTCTTCCACTATTGAACGAAGAGCTCTTGCGCCGGTTTTTCTTTCGATTGCTTTATCAACAATTGAATCAACAGCAAAGGGGTCAAACTCAAGTTCAATTCCTTCCATAAGGAATAATTTCTTGTACTGTTTAAGAATTGCATTCTTGGGTTCTGTAAGAATATTTTTCAATGCTTCCTTTGAGAGTGAATGAAGCGGAGCAGCAACGGGTAATCTTCCGATTAATTCCGGGATCAAACCAAACTTTAACAAATCTTCCGGCTGAACTAAATCGATGAGATCATCTTTACTCATGTCATGGCTGCCTGCAAGTTCAGAGCCAAATCCCATCTTATTTTTATTTATTCTTGCCGCAATCACTTTATCAATTCCTTCAAAAGCTCCGCCGCAAATAAACAATATGTTTTTCGTATTAATATTTATAAGGCTTTGTTCCGGATGCTTTCTTCCTCCGCGCGGTGGAACGCCGGCAACAGTTCCTTCAAGTATTTTCAACAATGCCTGCTGAACACCTTCACCTGAAACATCGCGTGTAATTGAAGCGCTTTCGCTTTTACGGGAAATCTTATCAATCTCATCAATATAGATAATTCCTCTTTGTGCGCGTTCAAGGTTATAATCCGCAGCCTGAAGCAATCTTACCAAAACAGTTTCCACATCATCACCAACATAACCAGCTTCCGTAAGCGTTGTAGCATCGGCAATTGCAAACGGAACATCAAGAATTTTTGCCAGCGTTTGAGCCAGCAAAGTTTTTCCAACTCCTGTTGGGCCAATTAAAAGAATATTGCTCTTTTCAATTTCAACATCATCAAGCTCAAAAAAAGTTGAGCGGGTTTGTACTCTTTTGTAATGATTATAAACAGCAACGGATAGAACTTTCTTTGCCCTGTCCTGGTCAATCACATATTCATCAAGACTTTTCTTAATCATTATGGGTGTAAGCAGCAGATCATTCTTTGAGCGGTTATTGTATGCCGCAAGGTTATTTTTCAAAATATCTACGCTTGTAGATACGCAAATATCGCAGATGTAAACATCGGGGCCGGCGACCATACTGGCCACTTCGCTGCCATCTCTACCGCAAAATGAGCATTTAACCGACTTGGAATTTATTTTTTTGTTCATAAAGTATTCTTTGTATTCTCTTTTAACTTAGTAATATTTTCTCGTGCGGTATCAAGATATAGGCTATTGGGGAAATTTGCAAGAAGTTTTTCATAGGTTTCCCTTGCTTTGGTAAAGTCGGAAATGCCAAACTGGTACAATTTTCCAAGTAAAAACAAAGCCCAATCCGAATAAATATTTTTTTCTTTCAGTTCTCCAATCTGGTTCAGGTGGACTATTGCCTCCGGTAAATTGTCAAGTGCAATCTTAACTTCGGCTATGCGGATCAGAGCTTTATCTTTAACCGATAATAAATTTTCATTTGCAGAAAGCTTGGTATAGATTTCAAGCGCCGGGGCAAATTTCTTTTGGTAAAGTAATAATTCAGCTTTTGCAAATTCTAACAGGTTCAAGGAATCATTTTTAGTAGTATTAATAATCATCCCAAGTTCAATAGCATCATTTGCGTCATTATCCGAAAGATTTCTTGTTACATTCTTAAGCAGCTTTAATGAATTCTGAAAAGCCCCGCACCAGAATTCAATCTTAGCTTTCATTAGCCAGGAATGTATTTTATCTTCTTCCGGGCATCTTGGAACAGATGGCACTTTGGTATAAAAGTCAGCAGCGCTTTTCAGATCATTCTGAAATATTTTTATTTCTGCAAGAGCATTGTAAGCAAGTACAGCAAACTTAGACATTGCAAAATCTTTTGTGACCTTTTCGAAATACTTTACAGCTTCATCATAATTTACAAATTTTTCCTTATTGATCAGTCCAACTCTGTAACTGGCTTCAGCTTCTATTTCAGTCCCCCTGTTTTTCTGAATCAGATCAGAATAAGCATCAAGTACTTCGTTATAATCCTGCTTGTTTATGTAGATAGTATTATAAAATGGCTTCCAGGAATTATGTTCATTATTATTTTTTTGATCGAGTGTTGCTTCAAGTGTTTTTGCATATCCTATTTTAGCATTGAAGAAGAATGGAGAAGAAGGATAGTTGTCAATTATCTTTTTATATGATTTGGATGCTTCATCAAAATGTTTTTCCTGGAAAGAGCGGACGGCAAAATTATATAATTCCATACCTGCAGAATTACTTTTGGAATCGATTGTAAGATAAACATCAAACGCTTTATCGAACTCATCATTTTCCATATAAAGCCAGGCAAGCAGGGAATAGAAATTTATATTCTCATTTTCTTTTGCATACTTGCCAACCACCTGAATCGTCGGCACCATTGCTTCCGGTTTATTTATATACTGGCTTATCCTTCCCTGGATCATATTTAACTGTTTGGGCATCTTCAGTAAAACAGAACAATATTCTTCCGCGGCTTCGGTGTATTTCATAAACAACGAATATAGATTTGCCAGCTCGTACGAAATTGCAAAATTTTCATCGTTAATCTCTTTTCCCATTGAAAGATATTCTATTGCTTTGTTGAACGCCCTTTTTTCAATGGCATAGTTTGCAATTATCCTGTAGGTAATAATATTCTGCGGTGCAGTTTCCAGGGCTTCGTCCCATATAGAAAATGCTTTTGCCTCATCCCCTTTCTGATAATATGTTGCGCCGAGCAATCCTTTAAGATTTATATCCTGCGGATTGGATTTCAACCTTCTTTCAATTATGAGGATGGAATTATCAAATTCTTTTTGCTGAACATAAATCTTATTCAGAGCATCAAAGAACTGGAAGTTATCCGGTTCAGCTTTAAACAAATCTTCATAAATGTTTTTTGCTTTTTCAAATTCACCTGCTTGCTCATAACTTTGCGCCAGCCTGAAGCGGTTAAACATATCTCCTGTTTGAGCCAATACAGGCAAAGAAACAAGGATAAAGACAAAAATATTTATTATTCGTTTTTTCATAGATCAAATATATTGAAAGGCTCTGACGGATTAAAGAGAAAAGAACGGTTATAATTCATCATTCATCAGGCGTAAAT